>QNZW01000021.1 GCA_003978375.1 Sulfurovum sp. | reverse complement strand
GAATATAGGAGATCATGTTACGTATACCTTTATAATAACCAATCTAGGGAATGTAACACTAGACCATGTTAAAGTAGATGATGTAAGAATCGGTGTCGAAAATCTATTGGTAGGAGAATTAGCAGTAGGTGAAAGTAAGACAGTGACTGCAAACTATATAGTAACAGCAGAAGATGTCAAAAAAAGAAGTATTGTAAATCAAGCTATAGTAATAGGTGTTGCACCAAATGGTATGGCAGTGGCAGATAAATCAGATAATAATTCAAATTATGAAGATGATAAAACAGTGACACCACTCATGCCAACAATACCTACGCCAACGCCAACGCCAATTCAAAAGCCAACACCAACACCAACGGCTACACCAAAACCGAAACCAATACCAACACCAAAACCAACGGCTACACCAAAACCGAAACCATCATTGAGACCAGAGGCTACGGCTACAGTAACTCCAACAGCAGTAGTAACATGTAGTAATGCAAATGAACCAATAGCTTATGATGATACGCAAGTAAATAGTATCAATGAAATTAGTATCATAAATGTACAATATAATGATGTATCGCAAATGCCATTAAATAAAGAGAGTATAAGATTGATTGATACTTTTGGTGATGAAGTGACAACCTTAGACGTAGAAGGTAAAGGAACTTGGGATGTAGATATTGATACAGGAGAAGTAAGATTTACACCAGTAGAAAATTTTGTAGGAGAGATAAGAGTACCATATATAGTAAAAGATAGTTGTGACAAGGTGAGTAACCAAGCAATAATTATAGTAATTTATAATCGAACAGGACAAGTACCTATTAATATAATAGACAATGGTTCTACCTTAAGTTTTTGGAGTATTTTTCTTCTCATGTTACTTACAGGTGTTATTGGATTGTATGATATGAGAAAGAAGGAGATAAACAAAAAGTAAAAAATGTAACAAATAAGACGATAACATAAAGATTATACATCTTCTGTGTTATTGTTTCTAAAATATAAATTTGAAATAAAATCCTTTAATAAGTTTTTTGTTCCTCACTTATTCTTTATTTTAACTGAGAATCTTTAACGTCTATATCTGAATAAGTGTTGGTACATCAACCTTTTATATCTATCCTTTCTAATAAATAAAGATTATTTTTTTGCGTTTAAAATATACTTAGCTTTGGTATAATATGGTATAAAGATTAAGGTAAAAAATGTTTGAACATGAAAAAGAAGATATAGATACAAAAGCAGGATTTGTTGCTGTTGTGGGTAGACCTAATGCAGGAAAAAGTACCTTACTCAATCATCTTATAGGTGAAAAACTTGCTATGGTTTCAAAAAAAGCACAAGCAACACGAAAACGTATGAATATGATTGTGATGCATGAGGATACACAAATTATATTTGTAGATACACCAGGTATTCACCAAAAAGAGAGATTGCTTAATCAATTTATGATGGATGAAGCATTAAAAGCTATGGGTGATGCTGACCTTATAGTGTTTTTGGCACCAATAACAGATAAACTGACAGAGTATGAAAATTTTTTAAAAATCATAGAAGGTAAGAGCAAGAAACATATTGTATTACTTACAAAAATGGATCATGTGAAACAAGGTGACATACTTAAAAAATTGTCTCAATATCAAAAATATCAAGATAAATTTGAAGCCATTATTCCTTTTTCTGTCAATAAAAAAGTAGGAAAATTAGATTTTTTAAACGAAGTATCCAAGCATTTACCAAAGTCGCCATTTTTATTTGATACCGAAATACTTACTACAGATAATATACGTGATATTTATAAAGAGCTTATTCGTGAGTCTATTTTTGAAAATCTAAGCGATGAGATACCCTATGAGAGTGATGTAACCATAGAAAAAATAGAAGAGAGTGATACTCTTGATAAAGTGTATGCAACTATTGTTGTGGAAAAAGAGACACAAAAAGGAATGATTGTAGGACAAAAAGGAGAGGGAATAAAGCGTGTAGGCAAATTTGCACGACAACAGATGGAAATTTTTTCAGGTAAAAAAATATTTTTAGATGTGCATGTTTCTGTCAAAAAGGGATGGAGTAAAAATAAAGATGGTTTAGAGGAGTTTGGATATATTATCTAGGCATTAGAGAGAGTGTATTTACAAGATGCTTTTAATATTAGAATATATATAATCTTTGTGCAAGGTCGTAGGGGATTTCAAGTATGATAATACAAAAGCAAGAAAAAGTAAGTTCAAAAGACATTACTGTAGTCAATGCATACACCAATACACATTATCAAACACACAATGCTGTCATACAACCATTAGATACATTACTCTATGATACTTCCAAGTTTGTAGCAACATTTATGCATACAAAAGATATCATTATCACAAGTATTTTTTTAAGTAAAAGTATTCAAGAAAAAGATATTGCTGAAAGTTTAGAGATAAAAGTATATGAGGAGTTAGACTTAGACCCTCTATGTGAGTATGTGATTGCGTTTATAGAAAAAGAAGAAAAAGAACCTAGCAACAAAGAGAGAGAATTTCAAGTTTTTATTGCTCAAAAAGAGTATATTGAAATTATATATGCATCTATAGAAAAAGATACAAAATATATTGATTTAATTCTACCAGCACCTTTACTTTACAGTACTTTATATAAAAGAGATATTTTAGACAATAAAGATGTGGATTGTTTTATCTATTTTTCAAGAGAAGATACCTCTGTGACACTCTATGAAAATGGGTTATTTTTATATGCAAAATCCATAACATATTCTTTGGAACAGATGTATGATAAATATTGTGAACTAGTAGATCAAAAAATAGAAAAAGAAGCTTTTTATACACGTTTAAAAAAGGAGGGTTTGCACCCTTTAGGCAGTCAAGATGATAAAATACTTATACATATTTTTACGGAAGTTTTTAAGATGGTACATGACATATTTACCTATGTAAAAAGAGCCTTTAGCATTGATAAAATTGATAACATATATCTAGGAAGTTCTGAGGGAAAAATAATAGACTTACAAGAGTATTCACAAGGATATTTAGGTATTAAAACGATGCATCTGCATACCATAGAGGATGATTTAATACCACGTCATTTACCTTATCTGATGCAACTTTGTGCCTATGATTATATGGAAGATGAAACACGATTGGCAAATTTAACCATATATCAACGTCCTCTTAGTTTTAGCCATCGAGCCGGAGGACAATGGTTGATTGCTTTTTTGAGCGTGTTGATATTGGGATTGGTTTATCCTTTATGGCATATGATAGATACATCTGTGAATCACGCAGCAGCATTTAAGCTTAATAAGCAAAATAAAGCTTTGCAAATAGAAGCAAGTCATTATAAACAACGTATTGACACAAAACAAAAAGAGATATTATTGTTAGACAAAAAAATAGCCAAAAACAAAATAATATATCAAAACAAAAGTAATGTATTGACCACGATTTATCATAAAAAAGTAAATTATCAGTTAAAATCAACAATGCTATATGCACTTACAGCGGCATTATCAAAATTTGATATTAAGACCGACAAACTCTCTAGTAAAAAAAATATTATTTTGATTTCATTGCTTAGTCCAAGTGATGAGAATATAGCACAATTGATGAAGTATATTTCGGGTTACTATAAAGAAAAGATAAAAAAAGTAGATATTGGATTGATAGAAAAAGATAAACGAGGCTATTATAAGGGTTTACTGAAGGTGGAATTAAAATGAAGTTTTTAGAAAAAATGGATGATTATTTCTCTACTAAAAAAAAGAGTGAAAAATGGATGATTATCATAGCTACAGTGGTAGTAATAGTCTATTTTTTGTCTACTTTTATCTATCCCTATGCACACGCTAGTTATGCAGAAAGTAAAAAGAATAAACAAGAGATACAAAAGAGTATTGCCAAAAATAGGCATTATCTTGAATCTGTCACAAAAGATGAAAATCATGATTTTTATATGCAAAAGCTTGATAAGCGTATAGCAGAAAAAAAGCGAACACTCTTACAACTCAATCATAAAATTGCAATGATTAATACAAAATTAAAAAAGATATCTGAGAGTTTATTTAGCAAAACATTGTGGTCAGATTTTTTAAATTCTCTTACAACTAAAGCAAAAATACAAAATCTTGATATACAATATATATCCAATACATATATAGACCATAATGAGAGTTTTGGACGTGTGCTTGAAATCAATGTCGGTTGTAAGGGAGCATATAGTGATATGATTGCATTTATGCAGGGCTTAGAACAAAGTAAGCTGATAACTGAGATTGATAAAACAACATTTTTAGTAGATAAGGAAACATCAGATATTATAGCAGATATACATGTGTCAGTATGGGGGATAAATCATTAAATGAAAAAAGCAATAAGTATTTTATTTTTAAATATAGTGATTATACATGCGGAACTTTCTGTAAAACAAATAAATATGATGACACAACAGATACAAAAAAAACGTGGAGGTATGGTATTAAAAAGTATACAAAATCCCTTTTTTATAGCTAAAAAACCAAAACCAAAAATTACGTTGGTATCTAAAAAAAAGAGACAAAAGCCTTTAGTACTTCATGCAATTTTAAACCAAAAAGCCTATATTAATGGTAAATGGCGAAAGATTGGAGAGACTATCGAGGGATATAGACTAAAATATATAGGTAAAAAAGGGGTAATATTGGTAAATGCAGATCAGGTTAAAAAATTGTTTTTTTATAAAAAAACAAAAAATAGGATTAAACTAAAAAGGAAATAAGTATGAAAAAATTAAATATAAAAATGTTTGCAGTATGGATACTCATGTTTTCTCTACATAGTTTAGTCGCAAAAGATTGTTCAAGCAAACTTTTTTCAGTTACGATAGATAGTACATTAACGATAGAAGATGTAATAGACAATCTTGCAGAGACTTGTGATCTTACGGTGATAGTCTCAAATAATGCAGCAAAAGAGAGAATGAAAAAAAATCTTTATTATGTAAAATTGAAAAACAGCACGTTTAAAGGATTTTTAAACACAATTTTAAAAGACAATGATTTATCTTATACGCTACATGGTAATAAATTAAAAATTTCATATTTTTTGACTAAAACATTTAGAATACATTATATTTCGGGACAAAGAATTGGCAAAAGTAATGCACATGTAACAATTGCAAATGCAAATAATTCTGCAATGACATCTGAGCGAGGAAAACAGTTACGAAATGTTTCAAAAACAGGTATTTCTATTGAGAGTAATAGTGAATTTAATTTTTGGAAAACAATAGAGACTGAAATCCAACGTATACTTATGGGTGCAACAGATGACTCTATGCAGTATGTTAAAAAGGGTGATCATTGGGTAGGAGCCAATGGTAAGGTGTGGGAATATAATCCTTTAGCACCTATTGTCAATGCAAAAGCAGGTATGGTTACTGTCACAGGTACACAAAGACAGATTGACAGAGTAGCAAAATATATACAGACACTTTCTAAACAAATAAAATCACAAGTATTGATTGATGTGCGTATTCTCGCTGTGACTTTTGATAAAGCCAAAACAACAGGTATTGATTGGACACAATTGTATAAAATGGAAAATTTTGCTATTGAATCCTTGGCGATGGCACAACGAAATATTTCTTCTTTTAGTTTTGATAAAATGGATGGTATTAATGATGCACAATTTGCACAAGGTGCAAAACCAAGTAATGCACAAATGGTAAATCTTATAGGAAACATGAGAGTATCAGAAGTGATCAAATTTTTAAAAACACAAGGATCTGTGCAATCAATTTCTAGTCCAAGAGTAATGACATTAAACAATCAACCAGCACTCATCTCTGTAGGAAAAGAGCTATTTTATAAAGTAAAATCTAGCACAACTTCTAGTTCTTCTTCAGGTACTACATCTTCTCAAGGAGAATTGGTAGATTCAGTGTTTGCAGGGATACTTTTAGATATTACCCCAGAAGTTGGTCCAAACGGGATGATTACTTTGAAAATAAACCCTTCTATATCTGAGGCAGTTGATACAATAAAAAGTGATGGCGTAAGATCGGTACCACCAGATTTAGTCAGAAGACAAATTGCATCTGTCATTAAAGTAAAAGATGGACAACATGCCATTCTTGGTGGGCTTATTTCTTCTAAGGAAGGATTAAAAATAAACAAAATACCTTTACTTGGAGATATACCTTTAATAGAATATGCATTCAAACATGAACAAAAAGTCACCAGAACAGAAGAGTTGGTTTTGATTATTACGCCTCATGTGATTAAAAATTCAAAATCAGTTGCATTCAAAGATTTAGGATATAAGAGGCTCAATGAAAAATAGATATGAACTGGCAAAAAATGCTTTTGTGGATGCCACAAATATAGAAGAATTTGTAGAAGTACCTTCCTCTGTATTTGCTTATGAACAACTAGAAGAGAGTCTTGATAAACCAATTAAAATGATTTTATTTTTTGGTAAACCAGGTACAGGTAAAAGCATTTTACTCCATCGTCTCTATACGCAATTGAAATACCAAAAAGAGATACATTATTTTCCAACTCCTCCAGCAACTTTAAAAGAATTTTTAAGCCAATTCTTTAAGGTATTGACTGGACATAATCTTCCACCAAATACAGAAGTAAATTTTTCTGCTTTGGTGAAGTTTTGTGAAACAATACGGGGTAAAAGAGAAATCATTATACTTTTAGATGAAGCCCAGATGTATACTCCTACTATGATGGAAAAAATAAGACTTTTGTCAGACACACATACTGTAAAATTTGTAATAACATTACATAAAACTGAAGATGAAGAATTGATAGCTAAAGAGCATTTTCAGTCTCGTATTTTAGAAACGATTGAGCTTAAAAATGTCACACAAGATGAGCAAACATTTTATATACATCAAAGGCTTTTAAAACAAAATCTTTTTGATGTTTCTCATAGTATCAAAGATAAAAGTATGCAATTAATCTATCAACTTAGTAAAGGTAATCATAGAGAGTGCAATAAGTTGCTTTTTACTATATTTGAAATATGTGATTATTATGATAAAAATGAGCCGACTAAAATAGACAATACGACATTGTCTCAAAAAATAATTGAGATGGCCGCATTAAAATTGGGGTATATTCATGCATGATATAAAACATTTAGAAGCACAGTGGTTGCGGTACCAAAAAAATAAAAGAAAACCTTATTGGATGGCATTGGCATTTTTTGTGGGACTTTTTTTGGCTATATTTATATATATAAACAGTGAAAAATGGTCTCATCTTTTTTCAGCTAAAAGCAAAAATCCTATAGCACAAAAAATAAAAAAGAAGTCTAATTCTTTCCCTAATGTGGCTACATCTGCACCTTCAGTACCTATGCCCAATAAAGGCAAAGAGGTAGAAAAGCTTAAGCCTACTATTGTGTTAGGTCAGAGTGAATTAGAAAAAAATGATAAGTATAAAGAAAAAATGCCAGTATTACCTGTGATAAAAGATATTCCAATATTAGAGGATAACAAAAGAGTTTTATCTCAAAAGCAACAGCATAAAAAAGCACATAAAAAATTAAAAATTGTGACATCAGATAAGCCTAAAATAGTTAGAAAAACACATCTAAATATTATAGAATCTTCAAGTCCACAAGCTTATCAAGATGTAGAAAATAGGTTTAAAAAATCACATGATGTGGATGATTCTCTCTTTTTAGCAAGTAATTATTATAAAAAAGGTGCATA
>QNZW01000224.1 GCA_003978375.1 Sulfurovum sp. | reverse complement strand
TTTATTGAGTCTATTATCAAACCCTGCTTTAGTACCATCTGCATCCATAGAAGTCACAAGTAATTCTCCTGCCCCTCTTTCATATGTTTCTTTTGCCCACATGAGTGCATCGATTCCCGTATCATTTCTTCCACCATGTGTGAAGATATGCCACTTCCCCTTTGAAACTTCTTTTGCATCAATAGCTACGACAATACACTGAGAACCAAAACGTTTTGCACCCTCTTCTATAAATATTGGTCTTTTTATGGCTGCTGAATTTATGCTCACCTTATCGCAGCCCACATTAAGAAGATTGTAAATATCTGAAAGCTCACGTATTCCTCCACCTACTGTTAGGGGAATAAATACTTCCTGTGCTACTTTTTTAACTACATCTACAATAGTATCACGTCCTTCATGGCTCGCACCGATATCAAGAAAAGTAATCTCATCAGCACCCTCTTCATTGTAACGACGTGCTACTTCTACAGGATCTCCTGCATCACGAAGTCCAACAAAATTTACACCTTTAACCACGCGTCCATGATTAACATCCAGACAAGGAATAATGCGTTTTGCGAAATAATCCATCGTAAGCATCTCTTTTCATTTTATATTATGGTAGAATTATACAAAAATTATCCCAATTATGGGTTAGAGATATGTAATATAAAGGTTTATTATAGTATGATTATTGAAAATTTAGCCGAATTTGCTTCTAAAAAATTTGGTCAAAACTTTTTGAAGAATGATACTTATCTTCATAAAATCATCCAAGCGATGCCCAATGACAACTTGAGTGTTGCAGAGATTGGGCCTGGCTTAGGTGATTTAACCAAAGAACTCTTAAGAGTTCGAAATGTCACAGCATTTGAGGTTGATAAAAGATTATGTGAGCATCTAAGCACTGAATTTGAAGCACCCATACAAAAGGGGAACCTTCAATTAAAGTGTGGAGATGTGCTTGAGCGTTGGGAGTCAGGAAGCCTATTAAATGAACCTTATCATTTGGTAGCTAACCTGCCCTATTATATCGCGACCAATATCATCTTAAAAGCATTTAAAGATGAACTTTGCCAGTCTATACTGGTCATGGTTCAAAAAGAAGTTGCCGTTAAATTTTCTGCAAGTCCTAAGCAAAAAGCATTTTCTGCTCTTTCTGTACTTGCACAAAGCGTGGGGGAGGCAACACTTTGTTTTGAGGTTGAACCTGAAGCATTTGTACCTCCTCCTAATGTCACTTCTGCTGTGCTTTTAATAAAGAAATACAAGTCACACAATGATGAAAAGTTTGAAAGGTTTTTAAAAATTGCCTTTTCGCAACCGCGTAAAAAACTTTCCAAAAATCTTTTGACAGTATTTTCTAAAACATTGGTCAATCAACTGTTTGTAAAACTAGAGCTTGACTCTAATTTACGACCTCATGAGGCTGAGACATCTATGTATCATCGCATATTTAATGAAATAAAGGATAATTTAGATGCAAGACAACCCAAACAACAAACAAGGCGCCCAAAATCAAAAGCAAGGACAAGGAACACAAAACGCTCCTAAACCCCCAAGAGAACGAAGACCAAACCCCCATAGACAAAATAAATCTTTCACACATAATGAAGACAATAAGCCTAAACCTCAGGCAAACAGAAAACCAAACCCCAATAGGAAATCTCAAACTACGCCAGAGACTAATGGAAATGTGCAAGACAAACCTACCCCAAATGGTAACAGAAGAAATAATCCTAACCATAAAAAAAACACAAATAGGCAAAAACCTCATCATAAACAAGGTGATAAGCCAAATCATGCAGAAAACCGTGCAGGAACAGGAAATAAAAAACCTGCAAACAAGAATAGAAATAAAAGAAAAAATGTTACTACAGTCAATGAAACAATGCACGCGTCACTCAAAGAAAATGCCATAGTCAAAGATGCTATTATGCAACCTTGGAAACAGATGGACATCTCATCTAAAGGCAAAATACGTTTCACACCACTAGGTGGACTTGGTGAAATTGGTGGGAACATGGCCGTTCTTGAGACAGAAACAACTGCAATTATTATTGATGTGGGAATGTCTTTCCCTGATGAAACAATGCATGGAGTAGATATCTTAGTTCCTGATTTTTCTTACTTACATACCCTAAAAGATAAAAAAGTGTTTATTATTATTACCCATGGTCATGAAGATCATATTGGGGCAATGCCATACCTTTTCAAAGAACTTAAATTTCCTATCTATGCCACACCGCTTGCGCTCGCAATGATAGAAAATAAATTTAACGAACATGGACTTAAGGCAGACACAAAATATTTTAATTTTGTTACACTAAGAAAACAATATGAACTTGGAGATATGAAAATAGAATGGATGCACAATACCCACTCTATTATCGATGCTTGTTCTTTGGCTATTGAAACACCTGCTGGAATCATTGTCCATACTGCTGATTTTAAGGTAGATCATACACCTGTAGACAACTATACTATGGATTTACGTCGTTATGCCCATTATGGTGAAAAAGGTGTACTTTGTCTTTTTTCTGACTCAACAAATTCACACAATCCAGGATTTACCAAAAGTGAAAAAGTAGTCGGAAAAACATTTGACACTCTCTTTGAATTAGCAAAAGGAAGAGTGATTATGTCTACCTTTTCCTCTAATGTTCATCGTATCTTTCAAGCGATGCAAAGGGGCGTAAAATTTGGAAGAAAAATTTGTGTCATTGGGCGTTCTATGGAACGTAATGTTGAAATCAACAGAGCCTTAGGCTTTGTTGATATAGCCGATAAAGATTTTATAGAGGTACATGAAGTACCAAAATATTCTGACCATGAAGTGCTTATCGTTACAACTGGCTCACAAGGAGAGACCATGGCTGCGCTTAATCGTATGGCAACAGATGAACACAGACATATCAAATTAAAACCTTCTGATACGGTCATTATTTCTGCTTCTGCTATCCCTGGGAATGAAGCTTCTGTTTCAGGACTACTTAACAAACTTATGAAAGCAGGTGTCACTGTCCGGTATAGAGAGTTTGCAGATATTCATGTCTCAGGTCATGCAGGACAAGAAGAACAAAAACTTATCTTAAGACTTATTCAGCCTAAATTCTTTTTGCCTGTACATGGTGAATATAACCACATAGCAAAACATGCAAGAACTGCCATAGAATGTGGTGTAGATGAAAGAAATATTTTACTTATGGGTGATGGAGATCAAGTTGAGATTACACCTAAGTATCTTAAAAAAGTAAAAACAGTTAAATCTGGGAAAACCTATATTGATAACCAAAATAATATGACCATTGAAAACGATGTTGTACTTGATAGACAAAAACTTGCAGAAGATGGCATTATCAATATAGTAGCACAAGTTTCTCAAAACAACCAAAAAATAGTAGGTAAGCCTGTTATTACTACCCATGGTCTAGTAGCAGAAAAAGAGTTAAAAAAGTTTCAAAAAGAGATTGAAACATTGATTGAGACTTTATTGCTTACTTTAAAACCAGAAGCACTTAAAAACCATAAAGACATTGAGAATCTCATTAGAAACACCGTTAGAAAACATGTGATTCGTACCAAAAAAAGATATCCTCTTATTATTCCTACCATTTTTATTATCTAAATATCATACTCTCTTGTTCCTCCTTTCGTCCGAAGGAGGAACGTATGTCCTCTTTAAATTTCTTTTATTCTATCTCATAAGCAATTTTCGTCCAAAAAGTATGTATAATGTAAACTAATGAGTTACATTTACAAATAATGTCTCATAATTAAACACGAAAAGGAAAAGCCATGAAAAAAATTTGGCCTTGGCTACTTTTATTGTTATTACTCATTGTTTTATGTGTATGGACAAAAAAAGATAGTATTCATATAAGCTCAAATATACCAACACAAAGTGTTGCTCCTGTCATAGCTGATAAAGAAAAAACTTATATTCATTATTTAATAACACAACAAGACAACAGTTATAGTTTAGATGGTGCATTTACAAATACGCAACAACAAGATGCTTTGGTAAATACATTCAAAGCAAAAGAACGTACGCTAAAGATAAATCATACTTCTACAAATGCTACACTTGTTGGTAACGAAGCACTTGCACTTACGGATAAAATTATTCCTCACTTTATTCAAAACTACACACGAGGGAAAATTTCTTACAATAACCAAAAATTAGAAATTTCCGGTGATGTTAATAGTTATGAAGCACAACATGAGATGCAAAGACTCTTAAGTAGCTCTACGGTTCCTTCACAAGATAATACCCATGTGGTTTTAGCAACAAAACCTATTGATTTTCATATTAATAAAAATGGTGAAAACTTTACTGTGAATGGCACACTAAAAGATGCTACACAAGTAAATGCACTTAAATCAAAACTTCCTGCATCGGCAAAAGTAACACTAAAACAAGAAAATCGTCGCGTAGATGATGGTGCTATTGCTGCAACACAAAGCATTTTGCCTAGTTTCACACAAAATTATTCCAATGGAGATATTACCTATGCTGATAAAATGCTTACTGTCGCTGGTACGGTAAGCTCACAAGAAGCACTCAATGAAATGCAGAGACTTACCTCTTCTCTTGGCATCCCTGTTACAAACAATACAGTGTTAGATCCAGAAGTACTTAAGGCACAAAGAGAAGCAGAAGCCAAAAAAGCACAAGAAGAAGCAGAAGCCAAAAAGGCACAAGAGGCCAAAAAAGTGCAAGAAGAAGCAGAAGCTAATGCACGCGAAACATCTGAAAAAGAAGCACAAGCAACAACACAAGAAGCTGCGACTGCTGAAAAAATGGCACTAGAAACAAAAGCACAAGAAGAAGAGAGCAAAAAAGCCAAAGTAAAAGAGAGTATCAATCAACTACTTTCTGTTGAAGATATAGAGTTTGAGGTGAGCAAAAGTTCTCTTACCCAAAAAGGGAAAACAACCGTAGATAAACTTGCGAATATTCTTAAACAATATCCAAATATGCGTGTTGAACTTGCAGGATATACAGACTCTGATGGTAGTGAAACTTTTAATCAAAAACTTTCACAAGCAAGAGTAGATACCACCAAAAATAGGCTCATATCGCGAGGTGTTGTTGCAAATCGTTTAGTAGCCAAAGGCTATGGTGAAGCAAACCCTCTCGTACCAAACACAAGCGACGAAAATAAAGCAAAAAATCGTCGTGTAGAAATTAATATACTAGGAGAATAAATTTATGTTAGAAATCGCATCACAAATGATATTATGTTTACTATTGGCTGCCCTTTTAGGGTTTATTATGGGTTACCTTTTTGGAAAAAATACTTGTGCAAAAGATGATTGTGGTCATGAAGAAACACAAGAACATTCTACACACAAAGTCACTTCAGGAGTAGCCCCTGCACAGACAAGCAAAACAAATGCTTCTCACAGCAATACCAAACATTCTATGGCTACTACAAAAGAAACTTCTGTAGCAAAAGAAGCAAGTAAAGGATCAGAGCCTGTTTTACTTTCAGGTCCACGTGGTGGTAAAAAAGATAACCTTACCCGTATTAAAGGTATTGGTATAAAAATTGATGAAACACTTAATAATATGGGTATTTATCATTTTGATCAAATTGCATCTTGGACAGAGGAACATGCCTTATGGGTAGACTCCCAAACTGCCTTTCCTGGTAGAGTACAAAGAGAAAAATGGGTAGAACAAGCAAAACATTTGGCTTCTGGCAAAGAGACTGAATTTTCTAAAAGAGTTGACAAAGGTGAAATTGCAAGCTCTAAAAAAGCATAAATACTTCACTTCCTTGCAGAGGTACTTTATCTACCTCTGCACTCTCTTTACAAATATGCTATAATTCTTCTATCAAACAATAAAGCGTATTAAATTTTATGAATCTTATAAACATTGCTCAAGAGACTTTACATACTGAAGCTATGGCACTCCAAAAAGCTGCTTCTAGACTAGATCAAAACTTCTTAGATGCTATTACACTTATATGTAATACCAAGGGAAAATTAATTATTACAGGCGTAGGTAAATCTGGATTGGTTGGTGCAAAAATGGCCGCCACCTTTGCAAGTACGGGTACCTCTTCTTTCTTTTTACATCCTACTGAAGCACTTCATGGCGATCTTGGTATGATCTCTAAAGAAGATGCCCTACTTGCTATAAGCTCTAGTGGGGAGAGCGAAGAACTGACTAAAATTTTACCCCATATTAAACGCTTTAATATTCCTCTCATAGGATTAAGCAGTCAAAAAACTTCTTCTCTTGGTCAGTATGCTGATGTTTTTCTTGATATCAGTGTAGAAAAAGAGGCATGTCCCTTAGGTATTGCACCCACCACATCAACCACTTTAACCATGGCACTTGGAGATGCTTTGGCCATAGCACTCATGGAAAAAAGAGGTTTTAAAGAACAAGACTTTGCCTCTTTTCATCCTGGTGGGTCTTTGGGCAAAAAACTTTTTGTCAAAATTAAAGATTTAATGCGTACTTCTAACCTCCCTATTATTCATAAAGACACCACACTAAGAGAGGCTATTGTGCTCATGAGTGAAGGCAAGCTTGGTACTGTCCTTATTGTAGATGACAAAGAAAAACTTATTGCCATTCTTAGCGATGGAGATCTCAGACGTGCACTCATGCAAAAAGATTTTTCGCTAGAAGAGATAGCTCTAAACTATGCTAGCAAAAATCCAACATGCTATACAAACACAGAACTTCTTGCAAGTGAAGCACTAAAAATCATAGAAAATGAACGGATACAACTTCTTCCTGTTACCGACCAAGCAGGTAAAATTTTGGGTGTATTACACATTCATGATTTGGTTAATGCCGGCATTAAAAGCAAATAAAGATAAAACAAAATGAGACTTAATAAATATATATCACACCATACAAAATACTCTAGACGAGAAGCAGATAAATTGATAGAGGACGGAGACGTTACCCTTCATAAAAAAATCCTTAAAGATTTTAGCTACGAAGTAGATGAGAATGATCTCATTTATGTCAAAGGCAAAGTGATTAAAATTAACAATGAACTAACCGTAATTGCTTACAATAAACCCAAAGGTGTCCTTGTCACCAAAAAAGATGACAGAGGAAGAGCCACCATTTATCATAAGCTCCCAGGAAAATATAGACATTTTATGCCTATAGGTAGACTGGACTATGCTTCAGAAGGACTTTTGCTCCTAAGTGACAATGTAGAGGTTGTCACAGCACTTATGGAAAGCCATTTAGACCGTACCTATAATTTAAAAATAGATAAACCAATAACTTCTAAAATGATAGAAGCGATGCAAGAAGGTCTTGTGCTTGATGATGCAAGGGCTGGAGCACACGAAAAAAGCAAAATTTATAGCATGGAATTTGCGCCCTTTGCTCATTTTGAAATACGTAGCGAGGGAAAGAATTTTACCAAGCTTCGTGTCACCATCACAGAAGGCAAAAACAGAGAGTTAAGGCGATTTTTTGCACATTTTGATGCTAAAATACTTGACCTTAAACGTATCGCCTTTGGTGGTATAGAGCTTAACAATTTACCAGAAAACAAAACACGTTATTTTACGCGAAGAGAGTATGATGATTTGCATAAATTTATGAAACGCAAACGTGCAAATACTATTGCACAAGCAAAAAATGAAGCCAATGCAAAAAAACAAGCCATCGAAAATGACAACAGAAAGTTTAAATACAAAGATTAATATATGTTAAACTTTTCTCTAAAATATCGTCCTAA
>QNZW01000225.1 GCA_003978375.1 Sulfurovum sp. | reverse complement strand
TTATGGGCAGAGCAGGATTAGGATGATAAAAATTTAAAGGGGTAGACTCAGGAGAGAGTGAAACAATAGCAGCCAAAAGTGCCTCTTGATCTTGTTCCTCTTCTCCCATACCAAATATACCACCAGAACATAGTGCAAGTCCAGCAGACTTGACATTTTCACAGGTTTTGTAGCGTTCATTCCATGTATGGGTTTGACAAATTTTAGCATAGTAACGTTCTGAAGTTTCTAAATTGTGGTTGTAGCTATCTATACCATGATGTTTGAGGTAGGTTAGCTGTTCAAGTGTTGCTGTGCCATTACAGGCGATGAGGTTCAGCCCTTCTACTTCAGCTTTAATCGCTTGTGCAGCACGGGCAACAAAATCTACTTTTTTGTCATCCAGTCCTTTTCCGGCAGTGACTAAGCAGTAGCCCAAAGCCCCATGTGATTTGGCTATTTTTGCTTCTTTGACGATTTGTGAGATATCTTTGTAGTTGTAACGTTCTATATCTGCATGATAGCGTACACTTTGGGTACAAAATTTGCAATCTTCTGTACAGGTGCCGCTTAAGATATTGTTAATGGCACATAAAAATATCTGTTTTGACATGGCTTATTTACGCATTTACTTTGGTTTTACACTTAAAGCACTCGTACACTGTTCCTGCTTTAAGTGTCTTGACGCCCATAGTATAGTCACACTCTGGACACTTTTTGTCTACTGGTTCAAAATTGGCGATAAATTTACATTTGGGATAGTTGGTACACCCAAAAAATTTCCCCCGTCTGCCTTCGCGTTCTTGTAATTTTCCTCCACATTCTGGACAAGGCACACTAAGTTCTTTGACAGGCTCTAGTGACTTGGCATTTTTACATTTAGGGTAGGCTGAACAAGCAAGAAATTTGCCACGTTTAGAGTTTTTTATCACCATCATAGAGCCACATTTTTCACATTTTTGATCAGTCTCTTCAGGGCCTTCAACCTCTGTACCATCAGTATTTTTGGTGTATTTACATTTAGGGAAGTTAGAACAAGCAATAAATTCACCGTAACGCCCTTTACGCAATAGAAGTTCAGATTCACACTTTGGACAGTTCTCTCCTGTAGGTATAGCTACTTTTAGGCTTTTTATGTTTTGTTTTCCCTCTTCTATTTTTTGCAAAAATGGGGTATAAAATGCTTTTAAAATGGTTTGCCAAGAGTTTTTGCCTTCAGCTACTTCATCAAGGGTCTCTTCCATATTTGCTGTAAAGCCACTGTCTACAATCTCTGGAAAATGTTTTTCTAACATCTCTGTTACAGTAAAGGCTATCTCTGTAGGATGGATGCGCTTTTTTTCTAATTCGATGTATTTACGTGTTTGCAAAGTGGTTACTGTGGGTGCATATGTACTTGGACGTCCTATACCTAAGGACTCTAGCTTTTTAATGAGACTTGCTTCATTATAACGTGCAGGAGGCTCAGTAAAGTGTTGTTCTTGTTTGATATCATCAAGTGTTACAGCTTGTCCTTTTGTAAGTTCTGGAAGGAGTTTGTCTTTGTCTCCATGTCCCGTGACCTTGTAAAATCCATCAAAAAGAAGTTTTCTGCCACTGGCTTTAAAGGTACATTTGTCGCCCTTAAATAAGATACTTTGAGACTCCAATTCTGCCTCAGTCATTTGACAGGCTAAAAAACGGTTATAGATAAGCTTATAGAGCTTTAGTTCATCTACAGAGAGATAGTCTGCTGCACGTTTTGTATCAAAGTCTATCATGGTTGGACGAATGGCTTCGTGTGCTTCTTGGGCACCTTTGGATTTGGTGACATAATTTTTTGGTTTTGCAGGAAGATATTTGTCTCCATACGTGGCTTTGATGTAGTCACGTGCGGCAGTTACTGCCTCTTTTGCAAGATTCATAGAGTCTGTTCTCATATAGGTAATCACACCCATAGTGCCTTGATCGGTTTTGACACCTTCATAAAGTTTTTGTGCCACCATCATCGTTTTTTTAGGAGAAAATCCTAACTGTGTTGATGCGGCTTGTTGCAAAGTTGAAGTCATAAAAGGTGGGGGTGTTTTCGTTTTTCGTTTGGTTTTTTCTATGGAAGCAACTATAAAGGATTCATTTTTGGCTGAAGTGACTATCTCTGTAGCATCTGTTTGGGTTTTGATGGTAAGTTTTTCTATTTTGAGCCCATTGTAGTCATAGATAGAAGCATCAACATTTTTTTCAAATAGTGCATCAATGGTCCAAAACTCTTCAGGTTTAAATGCTTTGATTTCTCTTTCTTTGTCGACTACAAGCTTAAGTGTAGAGCTTTGCACCCTTCCTGCACTTAAACCTCTTTGTATTTTACTCGCAAGTAGAGGAGAGAGTTTGTACCCTACGATACGATCGAGTAGACGTCTGGTTTGTTGAGCATCTACAGAGTTCATATCTACCTTACGTGGTGTTTCTAAAGCGTGTTGGATGGCTGATTTTGTAATCTCATGAAAAACAATACGCGGAAGCTCTGTAGGCTCTTTTCCTATGGCTTTAGCAATATGGTAGCCAATGGCTTCTCCCTCACGATCCTCATCTGTTGCGATAAAGATGGTTTGGGCTTCTTTTGCTAATTTTTTGAGTTCTTTGACTATAGGGTTGGCCTCTCTAGGGATAGAGTATTTAGGCACTAAGTCCCCTGTTTCTTCATCTATAGTGATCCCAAACGTACTTTTTGGAAGGTCACGTATATGTCCTTTAGAGGCTATGACTTTATAGTCTTTGTCTAAGAAGTTCGTAATAGTTCTGGCTTTTGCTGGTGATTCGACGATAATTAAATTTTTCATATTTTAGTACATACTTTAACTATAGGATTTTTGGCATTGTAACACAAAAGTGAGTAAAAGCCTACTGAATAGGTGTAAAAATATTAAAATAAAAGTATAAAAGTGTAGTAAATGTTCCATATAAAAATATGGAACATGGAGGGTTAGGCTACCAATTCAGGAATACGAATGGCTTGACCTGGATAAATAAGATCTGCATCTTTTATCACTTCTTTATTGGCTTCTACGATAAGTGGATATTTGCTTCCATCTTTGTAGAAATCTGAGGCAATACCCCAAAGTGTATCACCTTTTTGGATGGTATAAAACACTGGATTAAATGCATCTCTTGTATTTTCTGAAGCAATTTGATCCATGGTAACAAGTTGATCGGCATTTACTTTTGAGATACCTTCAACGTTACCTGCTATAAGAATAGCTTTTTCTTTTGTGGCTGTATCTGTGGCAACACCACCTAAACTTACAGTATCTCCGTCTACTTCTACGACTAAACCTTGCACAGGAAGTTCTTTGAAGCTTGATTCTATCTCTTCTTTGATTGCTCCTGCATCATCATCTGTACCTAATATCTTTTTACCAGCACTGCTTAAAAAGTCAAAAAAACCCATATTGTTTCCTTTGTTGTTGTATTTACATCACATTTCATGATACAGATTATTATACACATTTTATCTTAATGAGACTATTTTTTTAAAATACGAGGCAAAGTAATACCAGTTTGACTTTGATATTTTCCTTTTCTGTCAGAGTAGGTTGTTTCACAAGGAGTATCTCCTTGCAAAAAGAGAACTTGTGCAATGCCTTCGTTGGCATAAATTTTTGCTGGGAGTGGGGTAGTGTTTGAGATTTCTATGGTGATATGCCCCTCAAATCCTGGTTCAAAAGGGGTAACATTGACAATAATCCCGCAACGTGCATAAGTACTTTTGCCAAGACAAATCGCAAGAGTATCTTTGGGCATTTTAAAATATTCTACTGTACGAGCCAAAGCAAAAGAGTTGGGAGGAACGATGCAGATATCACCTTTGAAATCTACCACATTGTTTTCATTGAAGTCTTTTGGGTCTACCACTTCGGCATTGATGTTTGTAAAAATTTTAAATTCATCGGTGACACGAATGTCATAGCCATAAGAGCTTAGTCCATAACTGACCACACCTTCTCCTATCAATCCTTCACAAAAAGGTTTAATCATCTCTTCGTTAAGTGATTTTTCTCGTATCCATGTATCGGATTTTAATCCCATTAATTTTGCCTTTTATCGAATAATTTTAATCTCTGCACTTGTGCGAAGTTTCTGGAAATAGTCTTTGAGTATGACAGCACGTTGTTCTTGTTTCCATTGTGATATGATAAATCCTCTTGCTACCTCATAAGGCATAGTTGTTTTACCCTTTTTTGAATGAATCAAATAGACAACATAGTAGTTTCCTGCATTGATACTTTTGGTGTAGTGTCCATCTTGGGCTTCTAAGAATAGTGTGAGTAAAGAGGGTTCCATTTTATCTGTTCTTTTTGTGATGTGACGTGATTTTACATAAGATTTTTTATGGGTCTTTAGAAATTTTGTCATAATCTCTTTAGATTTTGCTGTGTATTCGGTGGCTGAGATGGTTTTAGGTATGACAAATGCATTTTTATGTTTGGCATAAAAGAGTTTGAGTTCATCTTCTGTAGGTTCAGGAATTGAGCCTAGTACATTGCTTTGAAAAAAGTGCTCTTTTTTCAATGTATTTCTAATACTTGTTCGATATTTTATCCAAGGTGTGCCTTGTTGTTTGAGTATTTTTTGCATCTTAGGAATACTAATATGATTTTGTGCTGCAATCTCAGAAATTTTTGTATCAATCTCCTCTTCGGGGATGACAATATCTTTCATGGCTACATTTTGCAATCTGTCTTGTATGAGCAAATCAACTGCTTCTGCTTTGGAAATGCCCATCTGTGATTTGAGTGAACGTATTTCAGCCATAGTAATAGCTTGACCTTCAACAATCATTGCGATGCCATCAACCATTTTTGCCTCTAAAAAAGCAAAGAAAATAAGAAATAGAAATAATAATTTACGCATAAGACCTCATGTAATATAAAAAGTTTAAAAATTATAACATAAAGCTGTAAAACTAATATAAAAGCCATATGAAATTTGTGTATAATACAAAAAAAGGGTTTTTGAATGAAAATTTTACATTTGATTATAGGGATATTGGCTTTATGTTTTGTGGCGACGAATCTCTTAGCTGGTACAGAAAATACGTGTATAAAATGTCATGATGGTTTAGCCTCTATTCGTGCACACGATTCAGGGATGATGCAAGCCATTTTAAAAAAAGCAAAAGAGGCAGGAGCCAAAGGCAATGATTGTGTGGTTTGTCATGGAGGAAGCCCTGACCAAGAGAGCAAAGAAGCTGCTCATAGTGGTACTTTAGCGTATTTTTTGACGCATGAGGGTCCTAAAGCATTTTATCCTTACCCTGCAAGTCCTTGGATCAATAAAAACACCTGTGGGATGTGTCATCCAAAACAAGTAGAAGCCCAAGAAAATAATCTAATGGCAACAGAACAAGGTAAGATTCATGGCGCCATGTGGGGCTTTGGTGCCAAAGAGGGCTATAGACATACCTACACAAACTTTGGCACCAAGAGTATTCATGAGCGTCAAGGAACGAAAATTTATAAAGCCTATATGGATAGACTGCAAAAACAAGAACCCCAAGCCATGTTAGACGTGACCAAAGAGCTCCCTGCTGCACCCACGGCAGATGAGGTAGAAAAAGATCCTACGCTCTCCGTGTATACTTATTTGCGTCAAGAGTGTTTGCGTTGTCATACCGGAGGTAAAGGGCGTAAACGACGAGGTGACTACAGAGGCATTGGGTGTGCTTCATGTCATGTGCCTTATTCTAATGCAGGACTTTATGAAGGAAAAGACAAAAGTATTTCTAAAACAGAAGATGGGCATATGCTTATTCATACGATTCAGTCTTCACGTGATGCCAAGGTCAGTGTGCACGACATCAATTATACGGGTATTCCTGTAGAGACGTGTACGACCTGTCATAACCGAGGGAAACGTATAGGGGTAAGCTACCAAGGACTGATGGAGACAGAATATAAAGCAACTTTTGACAACGAAGGGAATGGACAACCCAAACTTCATACCAAACGTTACTTGCATCTTACCGAAGATATTCACTACAGCAAAGGGATGCTTTGTCAAGATTGTCATACCTCCAATGATATGCATGGAGATGGGTTTGCTAGAGGGGCAAATTTGGGTGCAGTAGAGATAGAGTGTCAAGACTGTCATGGTACGACCAAAAAATATCCGTGGGAATTGCCACTTGGATATAGTGATGAGTTTGCTACACAGCCAAAAACAGGTGATCCTAGAGGCACAACAAAGACATTGGCGACATACCTAAAACAAGGTGCTATTCCTGAAGATAAAGGTGATGGATTTTTGCTTTCTGCCCGTGGAAACCCTATGACAAAAGCCATACGCAAAGGGAACAAAGTTATTATGTATCTTGCATCGGGGAAAACATTGGAACTTAAGCCTCTAAAGCTCTTGAAAGAAGAGGGAAATATCTCTAAAGAGGGAATAGTGGCAATGGATCAGATAGAAGCACACACAGACAAGATGGAGTGTTATACCTGTCATGCAACTTGGGCACCTCAATGTTATGGATGCCATGTCAAGGTTGACTACTCTAAAGGCAAACAAAATCCGGACTATCTTGCAGCATCAAAACATCATGTTAATGGAAAGACAGGAGAAGTAGATACGCTTAAAGATTTTTTGGTCGATGGTAAGGTGACCGAAACACGTTCTTATTTGCGTTGGGAAAATCCAGCATTAAGTCAAAATGGAGAAGGACGTATCTCTCCTACGATTCCTGGGTGTCAAGTGACCTTGACTGTCATTGGCAAAGACGGTAAAGCCTTGTTACAAAATCATATTTTTAAACTAAAAGGTGTAGAAAATAATGGTACAGTCAATGCAGACAAAGAGGGGGTGAACTCCATCGTAATGTCGCCTGTACAACCTCATACAATCAGCAAAAAATCACGTAGTTGTGAGAGCTGTCATACCAGTCAAAAAGCACAAGGCAAGGGGATTAATGGAGGTAAATATTTTGCCGATCAACGCAAAACGACCATGGTGGACCTTATGGATGCCCAACAAAAATTATTGGTAAAGCAAGTCGATGAGCAGATTCCAGCGATTCCAAATTTGAAATATGATTACTCGGTGATGATAGATGAAAATGGTACACAAGTCCAAACTGTAGGAGATCATTGGAAACTCTCTCAAGCACTAGACAATGAAACACGTGCAAAACTAGACCGAAGTGGTGCCTGTCTAAGCTGCCATAAAGAGATGCCCAATAAAGACTTAGCTATCTCACTACTCGCACATAGTGCGAAATATGCAGGTGTCAAAATAGACAATACCATACATAAAAGTATCTTGCACAAGAGCATACTTCTTTCTGCCTGGATACAGGTATTGGGAGGATTGGTATTGGCAGGATTGTTCATATTTTTTATAATGAAGCGTAGAAAAAAGTAGAGACGTGAATGTTTTGTTATAATTGTGGAGATGATTATGTAGAAAGGATGGTTTGAATATGCGATTATCAAAGAGGTATCAAGATGTGATTAAAAAATATTTTAAACTTTTTTTTAATCACGGTGAAATTTATTTGTTCGGTAGCCGTGTAGATGATACAAAAAAAGGAGGAGATATTGACCTTTATCTTGTAGTGACAGACCATATAAATCTTTTTGAAAAAAAAATAAAATTTCTTTCAAGAATACATAGAGAATTGGGAGAACAGAAAATAGATATTGTTTTCAATACTGATAGTACGAGATTGATTGAACAGGAGGCACTAAAGTGGGGGATAAAGCTTTAGTCTATCAAAAAAAAGTTTTTGATAAT
>QNZW01000089.1 GCA_003978375.1 Sulfurovum sp. | reverse complement strand
TTCAACTGCTGTATTCATTGCTAATTTACTATTAATAGCTTTCTCATCAAGAATCTTTTCTCCATCGTCATCAAAATCTCCATCTCCATTGAAATCAATCCATGCATTCAAATAACCATTACCTGAGGTACCGATATTGAATGTATATGTATCTCCTATTTTCATGAAAAATGTAGAAGTGTTTGCTTCTTGGTTTTCTATAGATACAGCATCTTCATCATCAAAATTACCTTTACTCCCACTACTCGCATTATCGTCTGCATCTGCATTGATTGAATGATGCTCTTTATTGCTATCATCATCTGCTACATCTCCATAGCCTAAAACAGTTGCAATACTAATTTTGTGAGATGCTTCTCCATACGATGCAGGCAAATCTCCATAATCTGTACCATTTAAAATAGGTATAATATCTAGTTTTTTAAATGAAATTTGAATTAATCTAGCTGATTTACTCTCTGCTGATTCTTCACCATATGCATTGTCATTTTGTACACGAAGATAGACATAATCTACCTTATTGGCTCCTTCTGTTCCAAATGATGCAATACCTCCACCACGACATGTTGGATCAGGTGCACCAGCTGAATCACTACAATCACCACTACTTTGACCTTTGAGTCTAATGTTATAACCATCCCCAAAATCTCCTTCCATATAAGTAACATGAGATACCGTTGAATTTACATATCCTTTAGTTGGTGATTTCATATAAATATCATCTGTATCAGTAGTTGCAGTACCTGTTGAATCTAAATCAAATCCAACCAATGTTATTCTATCTACAGGAAGAGACGTAGTGGTGCCTTTAGCCACTGGACTTATTTTGAAGTCCATAAAAGCACGATTGTCTCCCTCATCGTTATCTCGCAAAAAGGTATTGAGAATACCATCTGCAACGTTAAGACATGCTTTGTTCATAAGGGTATGATATTCATTGTCTTCATTCATGATTTCTAATAATAAATCAATAGCTTTTCCATTATACTTTGTCTCAGTACCTAGTCTATAAACAGCTCCCTTTTGACAGTCTGTACCCTGTTCAAGTGAAATTGTATTGTCTAATGATATATCAAGTGCGTTTGTAATTGTTGTTGTTAAAGCCATTGCCATTATAAAAAGCATAGATAGCCTTAAGCATTTTGTTAATTTTAAAAAAGATTTCATTTGTATTGTCCTCAAAATTTTTAATTTCATACTTGTTTTAATTAATTTTTAAGGCAACCTGACAATCTATTTTTCATACACATTAATAATAGACTCATAGCTTTCCGTCCCTATTTCACAATAGGTTTGGCTTTATCTTAGACAAATATCATATAATGATTAAGCTTAAGATAAGATTCTTACCTAGTAAAACAGTTAAATTTAAAATCTATTTTTTGATTTAATTATTAAGTTTCTATAGTTTCATAATAAGCAATAACCCTTTGATCTACGTTGATGACTTGGCGTAAATAGCGTGTTAAATCACCTTTATTGAAATCTAGTTTTAATTTTTTAGGATTAATGGCGCGTGATATGGCTACATAAAATTGGCTTGGTGCAAAAATATTATCCACATTGCACACGAGATTATCTATACTCATGCCTTGTGATTTATGTATGGTTACAGCATACGCTAATTTAAGAGGAAATTGTGAAAGTGTTGCCAAACTCATGGTTTCTACCGTACCATCATCTTTTACTATCATATCTAACAACTCAAAATCATGGCGTTCAACACGTACAAATGTTTCATCTTTTTCCACAATAAGATATTCATCCTCTATCTTTGTTAAGATACCTCTTTCTCCATTGACAAATTTTCCCCATTTGTTGACAGTAAAAAGTATAGGAACACCCACTTTGAGTGTAAGTTGTTCAGAGATTGGCAACATGTTTTTCCAGCCATGAAGCTTTTTTTCATGTACATGTCCAAACATCTCTATATTCGCAAAAAGTATAGTCTCTTCGGTATCCAATTCATTAAGTTTTTCCCGATTGGTCTGCTCTACCTCAACATTACGTCCGTACAAATATGTAGGATTGTTTTTTAATCCTTGTGTATTACTCAGCTGCAACATATAAGTTTCAACTTCTTCATCACAAATACCTCTACGAACTTTTGAGAGTATATGGGTAAATTCTTTGTCTGTTGTGCGTTTCATTTGTGTAAGCTCTATGACTTTTAGCTCAAACCGTTGCCATGCCATGGATTCAAAAGCATACAAAGCCTCACCAAAAACATCTCTTTGATTATTTGATTTTACTATTGGTGGCAACTGAAAAAAGTCACCCACAAACAATACCTTACCTAAGTATCCATAATTATTGAGTCTATAGGCTATCATATCTAACAGGGTTGCACTTATCATAGAAATTTCATCAATAATAATAAGATCAGTTGCTTTAAGTATCTTTTTTAAATCTGTTAAACGTTTTTTGGCTCGTTTATCGCTTTGTTTCAGTGCGTCGAAATTTGAGGCTATCCCAAATACAAAAAAACTATGAACCGTAAACCCACCAATATTTACAGCACTTACCCCAGTAGAACCTAAAGAAACTACCTGTTTTGCCTTGTTTCGGTATGCTTTTATCACTTCATTGGTGATATAACTTTTACCTACACCTGCACCTCCTGTAAGAAAGACATTTGTATGTTTTAGTGCTTCTAATACCTCGTCTTTATCTGCCAAAACCAGCCTTGTCTATACGTCCTTTATGACAACGGCTGCGTGTTTGTCTTCCTCTCTTTAGTAGGGTTTTTAAGTCATTAGATCCTGTACCCAAATGCAGCCAAAGCTCTGTAAGCATTCCATTTTTGCACTTCATCTCTACCTGTTTACCTGCACCTTTACCAAAACTCATATCAAAAAGATGTCGTACTTGTTTTAGAGTAACCACTTCACCTATATGCTGAGTAAAATAAATACCTACCTTTGCATGGTTTATCTGTTGAACAAAATCCACAGCATCTGCATAATACTGTTGTGCAGTAGTACCATAACACGTGCCATGTTTTACCCATTCATGCTTATGCAAAGCAGAGTGAAATCCTGGCATGATTTTTTTTAAATCTTCTCGTGTTTGAGCACTCAATACCAAATCTGGCAATCTGTTCCATTGTTTATGTTTATCCATCCCCACATGTTTTTTAGGTACCTCACAATACATCTTGTTTCTAGGTTGAGGCCAAAGTCCATGAAGTACAAAATGAGATTCATAGTATCTATTTTTACCCAAAGAGAACAATCCCCTCTTACACTCTTTTTTATATCGATGGGTTTCACAAAAAGCATTATGCCATGAAAGTGTCAAAAGATTTTGTCCAGCAGTTTGCTTAAAATCTTTTTTGTATGCATATTTTTTTCTAGCTATGGCTACTTGTGTGATGCTATCTTCTTTTTTAATAGTATTGTCTAATCTCACATCTTTATGGGGTTTATTTTTTTTCTCTTTAGAAAAACAAATTTCATCTACCCAGCGCTGTGCAGGTTGTTCTCCTTTTATAAGTACAAGATTTTGCCCTTTATGGTGTTTTAGTACTGTATATTTTGTAGCCAAATCAAGCATAACATGATGAGAATTTTTTGTATGCTTCATATTGTTAAATGCTTCACACACTTGCGATGGATTTGCCTCAAATCTGGCAAAACTATACATACTCATTACACATAAAAAAAGAATAAATTTCAATAGATGTCCTTAAAAAAATATCTGCTATTATACTCTATGATATTTAATAACCTAGATACCTTACCACAAAGCTTTGGAAATGCAAAGAAAAACCCTTGTTCACATCAGCGTAGACGTAGCAATATGATGCTCAATCCACTTAATCTCACCCATCTCAATCGAATCGATGAAAGTGATGCAGATATGATTACCCTTAACCTTGAAGATGCCATTGCACCTAGCCGAAAGAAAGAGGCTTTAGAAAATATCGCTCTTTTTCTTTCTTATTTAGAGCATTCATCTAGTTTTATTATTGTACGGGTCAATCCTCTTCATCAAGGAGGTCGTGAAGAGATTGCATTTTTAAATCATTTTTCATTTGATGCAGTACGTATTGCTAAAATTAAAAATCAAACCGAAATAGCCCAAGCACTCACCCTACTCTCTTGTGACAAAGAATTACATATCTCACTAGAGACTAAAGAAGCCTTCAAGGACTTAAGCCATCTGCGTATAGATCCTCGTTTTACCACTGCCAATCTTGGCATACTTGACTTACTTACCTCTCTTGAATTACCCCAATCTATCCTTACACTAAACAATCCAACGATTGAATATATACTCTCCAAATTTCTCATTGATGCAAAAAGTGCTGGGCTTCATCCTATTAGCTTTATGTTTCAAGAGTATAATAACACCGAAACATTTACCTCTTGGTGCAAAAAAGAGAAAATGATGGGGTTCAATACAAAAGCTTGTATGGGACCAAAACAAGTAAAGATTGCCAATGAGATATTTGGCTTAAACGATGATGCACTACAACGTGCCACCTATATTAAACAACGTTTTGAAAAAGAATCAAACAAAAATAATCATGGATTTATGGATAAAAAATATGGTTTTATTGATGAACCTATTTACCGTGATGCGTTACTTATATTAAAGGAAAACATTTGAAAACAATAAAATTATTTTTACTCACACTTATACTTATAATTAGCCTTCAGGCCAATGATGATAGACCTCCTGTTCCTTATAACTATTTAGCAAAAAAAGAGGTACAAAACTTTATCTCAATGATGGTAAACCGATACCATTTCAAACGAAGCTACATGATCTCTGTACTCAAATCTGCCAAACTAGACAGAGATACCCTTGCACGATATTCTGGTAGATTTAGAAAAAATAGTACTGTTGGTACATGGGAACGATTTAAACTTCATGTGGTCAATCAAGAAACCTTTGAAGAAGCAAAAGCATTTAAAAAAAAGTACAATAACACCTTAAAACGTGCAGCCAAAATCTATCAAGTAGACAGTGATTACATCGTAGGGTTTTTAGGCGTAGAGAGTCATTTTGGCAACTATATGGGGGATTATAATATTTTAGATGCACTCACTACACTGGCTTTTCATCCTAATCGTATGAAAAAACTCTTTAAAAGTGAGCTCAAACAACTTTTTTTATTTGCTAGAGAAAAAGGGTATGATATTACTACACTAGAAGGCTCTTTTGCAGGAGCCATGGGCTGTGTACAACAGCTTCCTTCCGTCGCACGTAAATTTAACTATGATTTTGATGGAGATGGTGCCAGTGTTTGGGATATTGATGATTGTATAGGAAGCATTGCCAAATTTATGCATCATCATGGTTGGCACAACCATAATGTAGTCGCTGTCCCTACCAATTTTAAAGGCAAACGTTTTAATGCATTACACACAAGTCACAAAAGAACCATCTCTACAAAACGCATATTACATGCTGGTATTAGACCCCTACAGCCTTTTAATGAACCACGAGCATACCTGCTTAAATTACGCAACAATACCCACGATGACGTTTGGATGGCAGGTAAAAACTTTAGAGTGCTTACCAAATACAATAATGCAAGTACTTATGGTATGGCCATACACCTTATAGCACAACAAGTAAAATAATCTCTTCTCTCTTTCACACTCAATGAAATATGGTGTATACATTCCCATGCCAAGTGTGAAAGAACACAAAAAATAAAAATAAAAAACACTATCTAACACTTCCTAACACTCTTACTCTATACTGTTGATATAAATTAGGAGGAATAAGATGAAAAAACAGATATGGATAGCACTAGTACTTTTACAACAACTTCATGCTTCGGGGACAGATACTTTTGAAGGTAGAAAGGGATTTCTTTTTGGTATTGGCATTGTAGCCATAGGAGGTTGTGGCAAAGACGATATCTGGGATGAATCAGGAGAAAATATCATAGGTACCGATACATCTTGTGGGGCTATTCCTCTACTTGACTTAGGATTAGGCTATCATTTTTCAAAGCAATTTGCCCTCTCTTTAGATATAAAAACTTTAGGAATTGCAACGCTTATGGGCATAAAAGCAAAATATTATTTAGAAGATGAAAAAGATACTTCATTTGTTTCTGTTACAGGAGGAGCACTCAATGTTGGTGGCGTACATAGTGGTTTCATTGGAAGCTATAACAATATAGAATGGGGATATGCCTATGAACATAATGAATTTAGTCTTGGCATAGGTGCCCCCTATGGTGACAGTACTATCCTACTTCATTTAGGCTACAAATATGTATTTTAGAATATGTTTAACATTGCCTATTTGGATAAAGTGTTACCTCCTGCTAACACTTCTCAACACTCTATATGTTACAATTCTTTTCAAGGCATATAGAGCATCACGTTGGATTTGGCATTTACCAACTAATATCAATAAATTATAGGAGGGAATAAGATGAAAAAAAGTTTTTTGCTAAGTGCATTGTTATATTGTGGCTTCTCTACTTTTATAGTAGCAGAAGCATTTGAGAGAAAAGGTTTTAATATTGGGCTAGGAGCATCAGTATTGTTTCCAAAGGTTGAGTATGCATTACCTGGAATTGAGATTGAGACTGGGTACTTTTTTTCAAATCAGTTTGATATGGCTGCATCGTTAAAAATAGCTTTGGGTACAGCAATGCTTTCAGCTAAAGGAAAATACTATATACAAGATGAAGAAGATACTTCCTATGTATCAGTAGAAGTAGGACAATTTGTTGCTATAAGAGATGTAGATGAGCTAAAGTTGTCATATGCAGGTGGCATAGGATATGCATTTGGTCATAAAGAAGTAGAATTAAATGTCATAAGAGATAGATATTCTTATGAAAATGATTATTCTAGTGATACGCATCTTTTAGTAACGTTTCGGTATTTATTTTAACAATGTATAAAAAAAATGAAACCCTGTAATGTAGATACAATCATAAAATCATGTTTACTCATCCACTGCAGAAGCAGTTGAATTAGTGCCAAATTCTGGTCAAATATGTATGTTTTAAGGAACAATGATGAAAAAAATAGTTTTATTAATAATAATGATTTTAGGTATAGTTGGATGCAGTGTTAATTGTCCTGATAAGCCTCCAAGACGGGCATATATGCATAACAATGGTGGCATGGGCATGAGATACCATTTTACGCTTTATTATCCAGATCAAGGAAATTCTCATTCCCCAAATCTTAAATGTCCAAAGAATGAATATACAATTACCCACCTCTATACAGATGATTTAGGGACAGTAAAGAGAAATGATTTAATATGGACAATGAAATGGGTAGGTAATGAATATAAGGAAATTCCATTAGATAGTACGGTACGAAAAAATATTCAATTTACATTTACACAAAGTACAATTACAGTACAAGGAGTAACAGGTGATTTAGTTCATTTAAACGGTACATATAAAATAGAAACAAGTCCACCAAGTAGTTGGGGAGTAGAGTTGGTAGAGTAGTTTTCGTTTGGTGCCTACGGGTGATGTATTTATATTTTAAGGAGTTTTAAAATGAAAAAAATAGTTTTATTTATAATAATGATTTTAGGTGTAGTTGGATGTGGTACTAATTGTTTTAGTAAACCACCTAATAGAGCATATTTTCATCAAACTGGTGGATATGGCATGCAGTATCATATATCGATATATATGCCCACTGCATTATCTCCTCATTCACCTACTTTAAAATGTTCTGAATATGAATATGCCAAAATTGATTTTTATACAGATGATTTAGGTCAAATAAGTGGTGACAGAGTAATTTGGAAAAACTTATATGGTGAT
>QNZW01000114.1 GCA_003978375.1 Sulfurovum sp. | reverse complement strand
TTGTAGCAACTGCTTGTAGCTAAGTCCTATAATAGGATCTCCACCAATACCAACAGCTGTTGTGATACCATATCCCTCATTGACTACTTGATTTGCTCCCTCATAAGTAAGCGTACCAGATTTAGAGATAAGTCCAACATTTCCTTTTTTGAAAATATTACCAGGCATAATACCTATTTTACATTCACCAGCAGTAATAATACCAGGACAATTTGGTCCGATAGTTTTCATATTATTTTTCACAGCATGTGCTTTAGCCATTTGCATATCACGTACAGGTGCACCCTCAGTGATAATAACAGCAAGTTCAATACCTGCATCAGCCGCCTCCATCACCGCATCAGCTACAAATGCAGGAGGAACAAATATCATAGAAACGGTAGCACCAGTTTGTGCAACTGCTTCTTTTACGGTGTTAAATACAGGTTTACCTAAATGTATTTGACCCCCTTTATTTGGCGTTACACCACCAACAATATTTGTACCATAATCCATACATTGTTCTGCATGAAAAGAACCCTCTTTACCTGTAAAACCTTGTACTATTACTTTTGTGTCTTTATTTACTAAAATACTCATATTTATGCTCCTTTTGCCGCTGCTACTGCTTTTGCTGCACCATCACCCAAATCATCACCAACAATAAGGTTAGGAATGTTAGCATTATTTAAAATCTCTGCTGCCTCTGATGCATTTGTACCATCAAGTCTTACAATAACTGGTACATTAACATCTGTAATTTTAGTTGCCTCAATAATACCATTAGCAATTCTATCACATCTTACAATTCCACCAAAAATATTAACAAAAATAGCTTTTACTTTAGGATTTTTAAGAATAATCTCAAACCCTTTTGCCACAGTTTCTGCATTGGCAGAACCACCTACGTCAAGGAAGTTAGCAGGAGTGCCTCCCATATAGTTAATCGTATCCATTGTACCCATAGCAAGCCCAGCACCATTAACCATACATCCTATTTCTCCATCAAGTGCAATATAGCTAAGTCCATATTGAGAAGCTTCTCTCTCGTCTGGGTCTTCTTCAGAGATATCTCTCATATCTTCAATCTCCGGGTGTCGTCCAAGTGCTGAGTCATCAAATCCCATTTTTCCATCTAACGCCAAAAAGTCACCATCAGCTGTTTTGATGAGTGGATTAATTTCAATCATTTCTGCATCATTTTCCATATAAAGCGTATAAAGTTTTTTTGCAAAATTAATCAATTTTTTCTGTTCGTTTTTATCTGTAATTCCAAGACCAAATACAAGTTCTCTACCATGGTAACCCTGAAAACCAATTGCAGGATCTACTGCGATCTTAATAATTTTTTCCGGTGTATCATGGGCAACAGTTTCAATATCCATACCACCCTCAGTTGAAGCCATAATAATTGGCATTTCAGCAGCACGATCAAGTACTACAGAAAGATAGAGTTCATCTTTAATATCTGCACCCTCTTCAATATATACTTTTTGAACAAGTTTACCCTCTGGTCCTGTTTGATGTGTTACCAATGTCATCCCTAAGATTTCAGAAGCAAGTTCTTTTACTTCAGCAGGAGATTTAGCAAGTTTAACCCCACCTCCTAGACCTCTTCCCCCAGCATGTATTTGTGCCTTAACAACCCAAATATTACCTCCTAATTCTTGTGCATTTGTCATAGCCTGATCAGGTGTATTTGCAATAATACCTCTTGGTGTAGGTACACCATACTTTTGAAATATTTGTTTGGCTTGATACTCATGAATATTCACGATTACTCCTTTTTTACATTAATTCTTACATTATATGCCTAAATATAATAATATTTGATTAATTTGTATGGGTATGATAATAATTTATGTATGTATGTTAAATATATACACAACAAATAAGAGAATAAATCTCTTATATCGTAATAAAAAAGTTTAGAATTTAACGATTAAGCTTTGGGAGCAATCATCTCTTCAGGTTTGACATACGTATCAAAATCTTCAGCACTCATCAGTCCAAGTGCTATGGCTTCTTCTTTGAGAGTGGTACCATTTTGATGTGCTGTCTTAGCAATTTTAGCAGCATTTTCATACCCAATATGAGGATTAAGTGCCGTCACCAACATCAATGAATCATTAAGAAATGCATCAATATTTTCTCTAATTGGTTGTATGCCAACTGCACAATTTGTATCAAAACTTCTCATCGAATCTGCTAAAAGTTTTGTAGATTGGAGTATATTATACGCAATCACTGGCTTAAAGACATTAAGTTCAAAATTACCTTGTGATGCAGCAAACCCTACAGCAGCATCATTACCCATCACTTGCACGGCTACCATTGTCATTGCTTCAGCTTGTGTAGGATTCACTTTTCCTGGCATGATTGAACTTCCTGGCTCATTTGCAGGTATCTCTATCTCACCTAAACCACATCTTGGACCACTTGCTAACCATCGTATATCGTTGGCAATTTTCATTAAGTTTGCTGCCAATGCTTTAAGTGCACCAGAGAGTACTACTTCTGCATCATGACCTGTAAGTGCATGAAATTTATTGGGTTGAGAAACAAATCCATAATCTTTACCCATAAACGTATTGAGTTGTTTTGCTACTAAATTAGAAAAATCAGGATGTGAGTTTAACCCTGTTCCCACTGCTGTACCACCAATAGCCAACTCTTTACAATATACCAAAGCATCATTAAGTTGTTTTAAGTTGGTCTCTAGCATTGCTACATAACCAGAGAGCTCTTGTCCTAGAGTAAGAGGTGTGGCATCTTGTAAATGTGTCCTACCTATTTTGACAATCGATGCGAATTCCTTAGATTTACTCTCTAACGTTGCTTTCAATTGATTAAGTGCAGGAATCACATTGTCTGTCACTGATACCACTTCAGCAATACGCATACCTGTTGGATACGTATCATTAGAACTTTGTCCTTTATTGACATCATCATTGGGATGTACAAGATTCTCTTTAGTAAAATCTCCCCCTAAAATTTCGGTGGCTTTATTGGCAATGACTTCATTCATATTCATATTTGACTGTGTACCAGAGCCTGTTTGCCATACGACAAGAGGAAAGTTATCATCAAGATCACCAGAAAGTACTGTTTCACAAGCCGTTGCAATGGCCTGTGTCTTTTTATCATCAAGACGACCCAGTTCATTGTTTACCAAAGCACACGCTTTTTTTAAGTTTGCAAAGCCATAAATTACCTCTAAAGGCATTTTTTCATTGCCAATCTTAAAATTTTGTACCGAACGTTGTGTTTGTGCTGCCCAATATTTGTCTGCGGGGACTTGCATCTCCCCCATGGTATCTTTTTCTATTCTATATTTCATTACAATCCCTACTTTTCATCAAAAAATTTTTTTTCTCTAAGTACGTTAATCATACTTTTTACAGAATCCACACTTTTTGCAAATCTTCTTTTTTGTCCTTCACTCAGTGTCATTTCAAACAATTTTTCAACACCATTTGCCCCCAATGCTACAGGCACACCTGAGACCACATCGGAGTGTCCATAATGTCCATCCAAATAGACTGCACAAGGATGAATCTGCTTGGTGTCTTTCAAAATAGCTTCTACCATAATTGCTGTTGATTTTGCTGGAGCATAATAAGCAGAACCTGTTTTAAGATAGCCTACGATTTCTGCACCACCATGTTTTGTACGCTCTACAATCTCTAAAATTTCTTCTTCGTCTAACACATCTGTAAGTGGCACACCTGCTACGGTTGAAAACTTTGGTAAAGGTACCATATCATCCCCATGACCACCCATCACAGAAGCACGTATTTGTCCTGCTCCATAACCTATTTTTTCATGGATAAAATGTGCCATTCGAGCAGAATCTAAAATACCTGCCATACCGATGACTCTCTCTTTAGGAAAGCCTGACTCTTTCAATGCCACATAAGTCATGACATCAAGTGGGTTAGACACCATGATAATGATGGCTCCAGGTGCATGCTCTTTTACATCTGCTACCACTTGCTTTGTAATCTCTGCATTGATCATCAACAAATCATCTCTACTCATACCTGGAAGACGTGGAGAACCTGCTGTAATCACCACTACATCTGAATCTGCCATATCTGATGCCTCTTCTGCAACAGTTACGAGTGTATGCATACGTGCAGCATTGGCTGCTTGAGACATATCTAAGGCTTTTCCTCTTGCTATTTCTATATTTCTATCTCTAAGTACGATTTCATGACATACACCTTTCATTGCCAAAGAGTAAGCAACGGTTGCCCCAACATTTCCTGCACCGATAATCGATACTTTTTTACCTCTATTCATAAAAATCCTTTTTACATGAAATACCACAGATGCCCTCAAGGCAAAACATAAATCATAATTTTTCGTTATCAATTATGCTTTGCGACAACAAGGTTTTACATCAGTTCTGTGGGTTATGTATCTTTTTACACTAGATACAAAGAAGTGCTATACAAGGCATAATGCCTTGTATGAAGTAATATTACTTAAATATTGTCAATAATTTCATTGAGTGTAGCACTAGGTCTCATCGCAGCTTCTGCTTTTGCATCATCTGGATGGTAGTACCCACCAATATCTGCTGGTTTACCCTCAACAGCCAATAACTCGTTTATAATTTTATCCTCATTTTCTTTAAGAGCTTGAGCAATAGGAGCAAATTTTGCTGAGAGATCAGCATTATCACTGTTTGCTAAAGCATCTGCCCAGTATTGTGCTACGTAGTAATGTGATGCTTTATTGTCTGGTTCTCCACATTTTCTACTTGGGGCTTTATTGTTATCCAAATAGCTTTCATTTGCTTTATCTAGGGCATCTGTAAGTGCTGCTAGTTTTTCATCATCATGTTTTTGACCAATAAATCTAAGCGACTCAGCCAATGCCAAAAATTCTCCAAGACTATCCCATCTTAGGTGACTCTCAGCCAAGAATTGGTCAACATGTTTAGGTGCAGACCCACCAGCACCTGTTTCATACAGTCCTCCTCCAGCAAGCAAAGGTACAATAGAAAGCATTTTAGCAGATGTTCCAAGCTCTAAGATTGGGTACATATCTGTAAGGTGATCTCTAAGGACATTACCTGTAACAGCGATAGTATTTTCACCTTTTCTTATTCTAGCATTTGTAAATCTTGTAGCATCTGTTATATTCATAATTTGAATATCAAGACCTTCGGTATTGAACTCTGGAAGATACTTGTTTACTTTTTTAATCATCTGGGCATCATGTGCTCTATTTTCATCTAACCAAAAGATAACGGGTACTTTCTCAATTTGACCACGCTCTACGGCTAATCTTATCCAGTCTTTAATAGGAATATCTTTGGCTCTACTCATTCTCCAAATATCACCTTTTTCAACATCAAAACGCATCAGTTCTGTACCATCTTCAGCAGTGACTGTCACAGTACCATCTTCTTCCATCTCAAATGTAGTAGGATGAGAACCATACTCTTCTGCTTTTTGTGCCATAAGACCTACATTTGCCATAGAACCCATAGTTGTTACATCATATTGTCCATTTGCCACACAATCTGCTACCATCTCTTGATGAAACAGTCCATATGTACTGTCAGGTATCACAGCCACACATTCAACTGCATCACCATTTCTGTCCCACTGTTTACCACCTTCACGAACAACAACAGGCATAGAAGCATCGATAATTACATCATTTGAGGCATTAAAGTTTGTTTGACCTTTGTCTGAGTCTACCATAGCGATCTTTGGGCTATCACTCTCTACTACTGCTTGAAATGCTGCTTTGATTTCCGCCTCTTTTGGGTGACCTGCAATTTTTTTCTCTAAGTCTGACATACCTTGATTTGGTTTAATGCCAAGCTCTGCAAATTCTTCTGCATACTTGTCAAATACATCTTGAAAAAATACGGTAAACGCATGACCAAACATAATAGGATCAGAGATTTTCATCATCGTCGCTTTGAGGTGAATAGACCATAGCACATCATTTGCTTTTGCATCATCAATCGTTTTTTTGATAAATGCTCTAAGTTTTTTCACAGACATAAATGTACCATCTAGTATCTCACCATCAAGTGCATCAATTGTTGCTAGTTCTTTGCCATTGAGTGCAATAGTCACTTTTTGGGCTTTGTCCATAGTTACTGATTTTTCATTGCCATAGAAATCTCCATCACCTTCCATATGCGCTACATATGATTTGGCATTTTCTGGGAATGCTTTAAGTCTATGTGGGTGGTTTTGTGCAAATTTCTTTACAGCTTTGGCTGCTCTTCTGTCTGAGTTTCCTTCTCTAAGTACTGGATTTACTGCAGACCCCAAACAAGTATTGTATTTTGCTCTGAGTGCTTTTTCTTCATCTGTTGATGGATTTTCTGGAAAATTTGGAATATCATAGCCCTGAGATTGAAGCTCAGTAATACACTCTTTGAGCTGACCAATAGAAGCAGAGATATTTGGTAGTTTGATGATGTTTCCATCTTTTTCAAAAACCACTTTTCCCAATTTTGCTAAATTGTCTTCTGCTAAACCCATAGCTGCTAATACCCTACCTGCCAAAGAGATATCTGAAGTAACTACTTCCACCCCTGCTGCATTTGTAAATGCATTAACAATAGGTAACAATGAATAAGTAGCTAATGCTGGTGCTTCATCGATTTTTGACCATATAATTTTTGGTAGTTTTGACATATACTATATCCTTAATGTTAATCTTTTTTAGTACAAAGATAGTAACACCCTTTGTGTATAAATCTATTGAAATCGTATTTTATCAAATCTTATATTATTTATTTGTTTCTATACTACACAAAGTTTAAGCCAGTATTTTTTAGTGTAAAATTTCTAATTTTTCATCAACAACTATCTTTTTAAAAGGCACTTCAAGTTTGGCATCAATCATCAATGCAGTCGAATACACGCCACTTTGTAAGACAGTAGGAGAGAGTACACTAGCCGAGAGTATCTTAGTTTGCATGGCTTGTGTATGCATAATATGTGAGTAGATTTTTCCCTCTATGGTTTGATTTCTTTCATACGATGCTGAAGTAGTCAATGCTTGATTAGACAAATATACATCTTGTATATACTCTGTAGGATTAAGTGGATTTTTGATGCCTATTTTAAATGCATCTCCATTGGGTTTTGTGCCTAATGCATACATATCTCCACCAAAATTAATCAGTGCTGTTTTTATTTTTGATTTTTTGACTATCTTTATGGCATTATCTACAGCATACTCTTTGATAAATCCACCCAAGTCTATACGTGTATGTGGGTTGCTAAAGTAAATCTTATTTTTTTTAATACTAAAATGTTCACATCCTACATAGGCACTCAATGTTGCTTTGCTTTTTTCTATTTTGTCTATGGTATCGTATTGCATACTCTGTTTTAATGTACCTACTGTTACATCAAAAATACCTTTTGTTGTTTTATAAAAATATTGTGCATTTTTAAGAATCTCTTGCGTATGTCTATCTAGTCTATTTTCTTTACGTTGATTTAAGGCACTAAGATAAGAGTTTTGATCATAAAAGTTGTATTTTATCTCCAAGTGCTTTGAAGCCTTTAAAATATCACTTGCCACTTGCTTTGCTTTATCATGTGAAGAGGCATAAAGATGCACTTCACATGGCGTGGTCATCACAGTAAATTTAAAAATATATTGTTTAAAAGCTATACTTCATTCCTATGGTTATACTGTTAGCAGAAAATGCTGTTGCAGTATTTTGTTTGTAATACTCAAACCCTACATTATAACTCCATGTATCATTTTGCTTAAACTGCATACTGGCTCTATATGTCAAGGCATCAAATG
>QNZW01000058.1 GCA_003978375.1 Sulfurovum sp. | reverse complement strand
GATGATAAGTTATGCAGCAGGTTCTAGATTTTTACAACTTTTTGGAGGCGTTAATATTAGTTTTTATGATTGGTATTGTGATCTTCCACCATCATTCCCAGAGATATGGGGAGAGCAAACCGACTGTGCAGAAAGTGCAGACTGGTACAATGCAAAAATGATTGTCGATATGGGTGCAAACCTTAATATGACCCGAACACCTGATGCTCACTTCTTTGCTGAGGCAAGACATAATGGTACTAAAACCATTGTTTGTGCACCAGACTTTAGTATGGTAAGTAAATTTGCTGACCAATGGGTGCCACTACATGCAGGGAGTGATGGTGCATTTTGGCAAGCCATTACCCATGTATTGCTCAAAGAATTTTATGTAGACCAACAAATACCTTATTTTATGGATTATTTGAAAAAATATTCTGATGTGCCTTATTTTGTCAAAATTGATGACAATAATGGTGTCTTAACTCCTGGTAGACTTTTAAGAGCCAATGAACTAGAGGAGTACAAAGGGATTGAAAATGGTGAATGGAAATTTGTCCAACAAGATGCACTTAGTGGTTCGTTTGTGGTACCAAAAGGAAGCATGGGACACAGATGGGATAAACAAGAGACAGGGAAATGGAACACAAAACTTGAAAACTCTATCAATGATGAAATATATGATCCAATCTTATCACTCATAGACGATAGCGATGATGTGCTTTTAGCAACATTTGATGATTTTGGATTAGACAATAAATCATTAAGAGGTGTCCCTGTAAAATATATCACAACCACTTCTGGAGAAAAAGTAGCTATAGCTACTACCTATGATGTACTTATGGCTCAGTATGGTGTACCAAGAGGACTTGAAGGTGATTACCCTACAAGTTATGAAGATAAAACTGCTGCATATACACCAGCTTGGCAAGAAATTTTTACAGGTGTGGATGCTAAGACGATTATTAGTATCGCTAGAGAATGGGGAAAAACAGGTGCCATCACTGAAGGTAAAAATATGGTTATTGTAGGTGCAGGTGTAAATCAATGGTATCATCAAAACCTTATGTATCGTGCTGCTACTATGGCACTTATTTTTACAGGATCAATTGGTAAAAATGGTGGAGGAATGAACCACTACGTTGGACAAGAAAAACTTGCACCTATAGATTCATGGGTAAGCATTGCTATGGCAAAAGATTGGAATGCTACTGCACGATTACAGCAAGGCCCTATTTGGCACTACATGAACACAGACCAATATAGATATGATACAAAATATGCAGATTACAATACCGTGCCAGACAATAAATTTACACGTGGACACATGGCTGATGATATATATAAATCAGTCAGAATGGGGCATATGCCATTTTATCCACAATTTAACAAAAATTCACTTGAACTTGCTCAAGAGAGCAATGCCACAGATGATGATGGCATCAAAACACATGTTTTAGAATCGCTTAAAAACAAATCTTTAGAGTATGCAGTGGGTGATGTAGATGCAGAAGAAAATTTTCCTCGTATATGGTACATATGGAGAGGAAATGCTATTGCAGGGAGTATGAAAGGTCAAGAATATGCAATGCGACATTACCTTGGTACAAATACAGACAACATTACTGCCAAAGACCAAGCAGCCACAGAAGAGGTAAAATGGCATGATATTGCCCCTGTAGGTAAAATGGATTTAGTGGTTGATCTTAACTTTAGAATGGATTCATCTGCACTCTATTCTGATATTGTACTTCCTTCTGCCTCATGGTATGAAAAAGCCGATATCAACTCTACAGATATGCACTCCTTTATTCACCCTCTTTCTGCTGCAGTACCTCCTGTATGGGAAGCAAAAACAGATTGGGAAATTTTTTCTAATATCGCAAAAAGTACTTCTGAGGTAGCTAAAATTCATCTACCTGGGACGCAAAAAGATGTGGTCATTGCACCACTTTCACATGACAGTGCAGATGAAATCACACAACCATCTATAAAAGATTGGTACAAAGGTGAATGTGAAGCAATTCCAGGGAAAACAATGCATAAAATTGCAGTGCAAGAGCGTGACTATACTGAGATTTATGACAAGTATATCCGCCTTGGACCAAATATGGCTAAAGCTGCAGGTGCACATGGAAACTCCTATGAAACAGAAGATATGTATGCCCAAATGATTGAGTCAAATCATTTTATTACAGAGCTCGATGAATATAAAGGCAAAGTATATCCATCATTGAAAAAAGATACATCTGCTATTGATGCGGTACTACATCTCTCTAGTGTGACCAATGGTGTATTGTCCAATAGAGCATATGCCAATGCTGAGAAAAAGACAGGTCTTTATCTTAGAGAGATAGCCAAGGGTCAAGAGAGCGTTCATATGAACTATAAGGATTTAGTAAAAACTATCCATAGATACAATACCTCTCCTGTATGGTCAGGTATCATAGATACCGATAGAGCGTACTCTGCATATACCTATAATATAGAAAAAATGGTGCCATGGAGAACACTGACAGGAAGACAACATACCTATCTTGATCATGAACTCTATATCGCACATGGTGAACATATGCCAACCTACAAACCTTCACCAAGCAAAGAAGTATATGGTGATTTACGAGAAACTGTGATTACAGGGGATGCAAAAGTGCTTAGTTGTTTGACCCCTCATGGTAAATGGCATATTCACTCTACCTATATGGATAACATAAGAATGCTCACCCTTTCACGTGGACAAGAGCCTTGTTGGATTAACGAAGAAGATGCGACTGATCTTGGCATAAAAGACAATGATTGGGTAGAAGTCATTAACGATAATGGTGTCTACGCAACAAGAGCTTGTGTAAGTACAAGAATACCAAAAGGTGTTACCATTGTTTATCATACTGTTGAGAGAACCATTAACCTTCCTTTAACAGATAAACGTCCAGGATTTGAAGGGGGAACCAGAAGTGGAGGAAACAACGAGATTACAAGAGTACGTCTCAAACCAAATCTTCTAGCAGGAGGATATGGACAATTTACCTATCACTTTAATTATTGGGGACCAGTGGCTGTGAACAGAGATGCTCATGTTATCGTTAGAAAAAAAGACAACGTTGTCTTTTAATCATTTGAGAAATAAAAGGAAAAGAAGATGAATATAAGATCACAAATGTCAATGGTTTTTCATTTAGATAAATGTTTAGGATGTCATACCTGTACAGTTGCTTGTAAAAATATTTGGACAGACCGTAAGGGTGCAGAGTATATGTGGTTCAACAATGTTGAAACTAAACCTGGAACAGGGTATCCTACCAAATGGGAGGATCAAGAACTCTATAAAGGAGGATGGGAGAAAAAAGGTAATAGTATTGAACTTAAAGGTGCAGGTAAACTCAAAGGATTGCTCAATATTTTTCATAATCCTAATTTACCAGTTATTGATGACTATTATGAGCCATTTACCTACAAATATCTCAACCTTATAGAATCACCACAGTCTGATGTGCAACCAGTCGCAAGGGCTGTGTCGCTCATCACAGGCAAACCACTTGATATAAAAATGGGACCAAACTGGGATGATGACTTAAGTGGTACCCCTGATTATGCAAGAAAAGATCCAAACCTTGCAAAACTCACACCAGCAGAACAAGAAGCAATGTTTCAATTAGAGCAGATGGCATTTTACTACTTACCACGTATCTGTAACCACTGTCTTAACCCTGCTTGTGTGGCATCTTGTCCATCAGGTGCCATTTATAAAAGAGGTGAAGATGGGGTTGTCTTAATTGACCAAAATGTCTGTAAAGCATGGAGAATGTGTATTACCGCCTGTCCTTACAAAAAAACATACTATAACTGGAGCACAGGAAAGTCTGAAAAATGTCTTTTATGTTTCCCTAGAATAGAAGTAGGTGAAGCACCAGCATGTATGCATTCTTGTGTAGGGCGTATCAGATATTTAGGTGTATTACTTTATGATGCCGATAAAATTGAAGCCTATGCTTCTGCTGATGAAAAAGATTTAATCTCTTCACAACTTGACATCTATTTAGATCCATTTGATCCAAAAGTCATTGCAGAAGCAAAAGCCAATGGTATTGCTGACTCTACAATTAAAGCTGCACAAGCTTCTCCTATTTACAAATTTGTAAAAGAGTGGAAAATTGCCTTGCCTTTACATGCTGAGTTTAGAACCTTACCAAACTTATTTTATGTGCCACCAATGTTACCAGTCATGGCAACCATTAGTCAAAACACTAATGACAACGATACCCTACATGAAAAAGCAAAAGCATGGGATGACAGTTGGCTTTATGATACAAGCTTAGATGAAATTTTTGGAAATATTGAAAATATGCGTTTCCCTCTTAAATATATGGCAAGTCTATTTGGGGCAGGTGATGAAAAACTTATGGCAGAAAAGCTTAAAAAACTGATGGCTATTAGAATCTATAGAAGACATATCACAGTAGGTGATATCTCTAAAGAAAAATCAGACGCTGCACTTGCAGAGGTTGGACTCGATATTCCTATGGCAGAAGCGATTTACAAAATGACTTCACTGGCTAAGTTTGATGATAGATTTGTCATTCCAGCAGCACATAGAGAAGAAGCCATAGAAATGCTTGAGTCTACAGCAGATGTTAAAGGAAATACTGGATTTGGATGGACCCCAAAACCAGCAAGAGGTATATAAAATGAAAATGGAACACTATACAAGTCTTTCTAAGCTTTTTGAATATCCTCACAATAAAGATTATTATGCACATGTCATGGATAGCATCGCACTATTAGCCGATGCATATCCTGATGCTTCTGCAGAATTAGAAGCATTTTCTAAACTTTTGCCTAAAGATCTTTATCAACTTCAAGAGATTTACACCAAATCTTTTGAGGTACAGGCTGTCACTTCACTAGAGATAGGCTATCTCCTCTATGGAGATGACTATACAAGAGGCGAAGTAATGGTACATCTAAACGGTGAACATACAGCTGTAGGAAACGAACTTAGAAATGAACTTTCTGATCATCTTTCCAATGTATTAAGACTACTTCCAAAAATGCAAGACACCTCTGTCGTAGAGGACTTAGTCATTCTGATGGTTGCACCTGCTGTTGAAATCATGATGAAAGAATATAGTCCAGACAATATGGAAGCAAAAGATAAATTGTATAAAAAACAATACAAAACATTGATTATTCCTTCCGTTCCTGTGGGAGTATTTTTGCATCTTATCAAAGCACTTTATATGGTTTTTGATAGTGATTTTGAACTTATTAAAGAAAATAAGCCATTTGGCGATGCAAGTTTTTTAGGATTTTTAAGTGCTGAGTTAGAGGTAGAAGAAGGTAAAAAAAGTTCAAACAGTTGTAAACCAACGTTTGATGCTTCTGGCATTATGTCTCATACAAGTGGTTGTAGTGGATGTAGCTAACCAATGTAACCCAATACGTTTGGGTGCAATACTTGCTGTAGTTTACACAGCAATACAAAAAATGAGTGAAAACTCATTATTATAATAAAAAGGAGTTTATTATGGACGGATTTTGGTTTGGGGCATTCCCATATATAGCATTAACACTCTTTGTCGTTGGGACAATTTATCGATATAAAGTTGGGTTTAAATACTCATCACTCTCTTCACAATTTTTAGAATCAAGCCATTTTCAAAAAGGTTCTGTACCTTTTCATGTGGGTATTCTTGTTGTCTTTTTTGCACATTTAATTGCATTACTCTTTCCAAATATTTCATTTGGTGGGCATATGCTTGTTTCTATGGAAACGCTTATGCTTTCATTTAGCCTTATTGCTTTTGTTGGATTGGCGATACTTTTTTACAGAAGAATCACAAACCAAAGAGTTTTAATGGTCACCAATAAAATGGATATTGCGATAGAAGTACTTCTTTTAATACAATTTTTCATCGGTATATATATCACTGTTTCTCTTAAATGGGGTTCTGCTTGGTATGCATCAGATATGGTACCTTATTTACAATCAGTTTTTACATTTCATCCTGATGTTGTAGCTATTTCAGCTTCACCTCTTCTTATAAAATTGCATGTTGTATTTGCCTTTTTGATTGTTTTACTGATTCCTTTTTCAAGATTGGTACACTTCTTGGTTGCACCATTGCATTACATTACAAGACCGTATCAAATCGTAAGATGGAATTGGAATCCAAAAACTATAAGAGATCCAAATACACCATGGAAAGACGCCGTACAAAGACCAAAAAACAACTAAAAATTTTTAGTTGTTTAGATAAAAAATTCAAAAAAGGAGGAAACAATGATAAAAGAAGCTACAAGTACATCACACAAAATACTTTTTTTTAATACTATTGCTTTTACTGTTGCCTTTGCTGCATGGATGCTTAATGGTGTGCTTGTGACATTTTTAGTAAGCAATGAAGTATTTGATTGGAATGCTGTACAAATAGGATGGCTTATGGGTATCCCCATATTAACAGGTGCAGTCATGCGTTTACCAGTAGGGATACTTACCGATAAATTTGGAGGGAAATATGTCTATGGATTTTTACTGATTTTAGCATCTATTCCTATGTATTTACTCTCAACTGCACACTCTTTTATGGAGTATGCAATGTATAGTTTTGGTTTTGGTATTGTGGGTGCTAGTTTTTCCGTAGGAATTGCTTTTACTTCTGTATGGTACCCTAAAAAAAATCAAGGTACTGCCCTAGGTATATTTGGTGCAGGAAATGCAGGTGCAGCAGCAACATCGTTGCTACTTCCTGCCATTTTATTGCAACTCACTTCAGATGGCAATATGGAGCATTGGAGAGAAGTGCCTGTCTATTATGCCATCATGTTATTTGGTATGGGGATTATTTTTCTTATCTTTACAGAAAATAGAAAAACAGACGCAGCCCAAAAAACTTTAGCTGAGATGATGAGACCCATCAAAGACCTTCAAGTATGGAAATTTGGTTTATGGTACTTTTTGGTGTTTGGTTGTTTTGTTGCCTTTTCACAATGGCTCATTCCTTATTTTGTCAATGTCTATTATCTGCCACTAATTACGGCTGGTTTTTTAGCCTCTGCCTTTAGTTTTCCTTCTGGTGTTATTCGTGCCTTTGGAGGATGGTTGTCAGATTTGTATGGTGGAAGAAAAGTCATGTCTTGGGTACTTACTGTCTCTGTTGTAATCTCAGCGATGCTTATGGTACCTAAAGTAGATGTTTTTTCTCCAGGAAAAGGTGTCATTGCTAAGATACCTGGTACCGTCACCGCTGTCACAGAAAACAGTGTGACTGTAGGAAAAAGAGTGTATACATTTTCACCCAAAAAAGCAGAAGATGAAAGTAATGATATCAACAGCGATAAAGTACTTGTACTTCCTGTGAAAAAAACATGGCAAGAAGCTGTGGTAAAAGTAGGTGACAAAGTCAAAAAAAGACAACTTTTAGCCAAAGGTACCACACGAATTTCATTTCAGGCAAATGTTTGGATATTTGCTGCATTGGCCATTATCCTAGGTTCGGTTTGGGGTATTGGAAAAGCAGCTGTTTACAAATATATTCCCGAATATTATCCTGATGATGTAGGTATGGTTGGAGGAATGGTAGGTGTCCTTGGAGGATTGGGTGGATTTTTTACCCCTATTATCTTTGGATATTTGCTCGAATTCACTGGACTTTGGTCAAGTGCATGGGCATTTATTTTCTTCATAACCTTTATTGGAATGTGGTGGCTACTCCATGACAGTGCCCACAAAGTAGTAGACTAACAGTGATAAGCTCAAAAAATATAAAAAGGAAAACATAATGAATATGCAATTTAACCCAAATGAAAACACAGAAGAGGAAATTGAGATAGATATGGAGGGAGGGATCTCT
>QNZW01000126.1 GCA_003978375.1 Sulfurovum sp. | reverse complement strand
AAAAATTTTATCTTTATATTCTATCTCTTTAGATGCCATATTCCACCATTTGTTTTAAATGGATTATTTTACTATTGATTCGCTTCATATATGCTATAATGTCCATTTTCTACTCTAATTTCAGGTGGCAATCTTTCTATATTAAAATAATCATACCCCTCTTTAAGTTCACTCCAAAAGTCATACCAACGACTCTGTTCATATCGTGCCATATTTTTTTGTGTCATATAAAAAGGAAAAGCATGGACATTGACATAGTTTTGTCCATGGTTTAACGCCGAAGCCACCAAAGAATAAATCTCTTTTATTTTTCTATCGGTCATAGCATAACAACCTACAGAATTACATTTTCCATGCACCATAAGGTAAGAACCTGTACGGTTATGTGCTTTATCATATGCATTTGGATAGCCTAAATTAAATGCCAAATAGTAATGACTGTTTGGATTGAGTGAAGATTTACCTACTTTATAAAAACCTTCAGGAGATTGTTTGTCACCCTCTTTGGTTTTAGGACCTAATTTTCCTGAATATGCACAAATAGGATAGAGTTTAAAAAGTTGATAGGTATCTTTATCTATTGGCTTAATCCATACTTCTAATAATGCTTCTTTCTTAAAAATACGAATAAATACAGGATCTCCCAATTTAGCATGTAAGGCCAAAAGACGCTTATGAAAGTCTACATGAACAAAATCTACTTTTTTTACGGATGTTCTTTTTTTCTTTTGTGAGTGCTTTTTATGTGTAGATGTAGAAACTATATTACTTTTTTGTACTCTTTTTCCCTTAGTAGTATGATGTTTTGATGGAATAAACCATAACACAAGAAAAAAGAGAAAAAGTATTATAAAAAAAATTAAAAACTTTTTCATACTTTTCCCTTCGTTGAAATTTTAGATTGTTATATGGTTAAAATGTTAATTTTTGTGAACTATCAAATCCATAAATATCACCAAATATATGTAGTTTACCATCAGTATCAACATAAGTAGTAAAATATGCTGTATGTACAGGCAATGCTCGATTTACTTTGAGTATATGTGTTTTTCTAGAATTATACCATTTGTGAACCGTTGGTACATTTTGTGCTGTATAGTGTATGGTAACATAATCTAAAAGCGTTTTTGGTTTTTGAAGGCGTATACATCCATGGCTATATGCTCTTACGTTACGGTTGAATAAACCTTTTGATTGGGTATCGTGCATATATACAGAGTATTGATTAGGAAACATAAATTTCACCCTTCCTAAACTATTGTGCAGTGATGGTTTTTGGATAATTTTATAAGGAATGTATCCTTTTTTACCTTTTGGATATTTGCTCCAGTCTACAGAAGCTGGATTTACTTTAGGCGATTTTAAATCATAAGATGTATGCAATTCCATGCCTTGAGATGCCAACCAATTTGGATTTGCTTTCATCTTAGCAATATATGATTTTCTGGTAATAGAATCTGGTACATTCCATTGTGGATTAACCATAACATATTGTAATTTGGCAGAAAATACAGGCGTTTGCATATTGGTTTTACCCACTATGGTTCTAAACTCTATTGATTTTTTATCTCCTTCAAACAAGCGTACTTTAAATTCTGGAATATTGACCAATACATAGTTTGTCCCTAACTCTGTGGGCATGAGCTTCGTTCTTTCTATATTTAAACGTATTTTTTGAGCCAGTGCAGGATTTTCTCCTGTTTGCAATAGACTACGGTATTTGCTTATCAGTGCTGAAAATTGTGCCCCTTTAGGCACATAAGGTGCAAGGATATTTTCTATACTCTCCCCTGCACGCAATTTTGCCATGATGGCTTTTTCATCTACTTTTTGCGTATTTAAACTAAAATGTGTTTCAATTTTTTGTACTTTTTTTGCATGTTGCGATGCTTCAAATTGAGGTATATTAATACATGAATTTGCAAGATTATTGGCATATGAAATAAGCATTTTGCTCATCAGCTTAGAGTTTTTATTTCTTCTAACTGTTTCGTACAAAGATGCATCATCACATATTGACATATACTTATCTGTTTTAAGTATACCTAAAAATTCTCTTTTTTGGGATGATTTCCATCCTTCTTTATCTAAATTAATTCCTATTGAATCCAAATCTAAATGTAGGTTCAATTTATTACACCCTGTCATTAATATAACAAAGATGACTGTTAATACAATTTTCATTTTTATCCTATTCCCTAATGTTTTTGTAACACACAAAGGCACTTGAAAAAGCCCACTGAAAATTATATCCTCCCAGTTTTCCTGTTACGTCAAGCACTTCGCCTATGAAGTAAAGCCCCTCTTCCTTTAAACTCATCATCGTCTTAGCATCCACTTCATCTGTACATACACCTCCTTTTGTCACTTCAGCTTTTGAATAGCCAAAGGTACCCGCAGGTGCAAATACATATTGTTGTAACGATTGAAGTTTTTCTAATTCTTTGAAAGTCAATTGAAAGAACGGTTTATCTTCTAGCCCTAATTGTACCAAAAATGCCTTAGTGATACGTTTGGGTATTGGCAATAATGAACTTATCTGTTTTTTACTACCTCTCATGTGCTCCAATGAAAAATGTGGTAAAAAATCTATCTCTATGCTTCCTTTTTGCCAGTAAAGCGAGCTATCAAGCACAGCAGGACCTGAGATTCCTTTATGGGTAAAGAGTAAATCTCCTTGAAATATTTGTTCGTCTACACGTATAGAAACTTTTGTAGAACTTCCAGAGAGAGTTTTAAAAAAAAATTGCTCCTTTTGCACAGTAAATCCTACCAAGGCAGGTGCAGTTTGTTTAATGGTATGACCAAAAGAAGATGCAATCTCATACCCTATACCACTCGCACCCAATTTCGGAAAACTTAAACCACCTGATGCAACCACAACATACTTTGCACTAAGTATTCGTTTTTGTGTTTTTACTTTAAAATACGCTCCTCTTTTTGTTACTTCTATGACTTTTTCTGATAACAACACCCGTTGATGTTTGATCTTTTTTTTAAAAATATCTATGAGTTCCGTTGAAGAGTTTTCACAAAAATAGTGTGTTTTTTTACGTAAAACAGGATTAAGCCCTTCTTTTTTGAGCCATAAAAGTAGCTTTTTTTCATCAAATACATTCAATATAGATTCAACAAATGCATGTTTAGCTAAAAAATATTCTCCACCCATATATTTATTTGTAATATTACATTTTCCTCCACCAGAGATGTGTATCTTTGCCGCTAGTTTGGCATTAGATTCTATAATTGTAGCTCTATTTTTAGGCAACAAAGAAGCCAACATTAATGCACTGGCTCCTCCTCCTATGATAATTATTTGTCTATTCATAAAGCGTATTATAATCAATTTCAATTCAATCTAAATGCGATATGCTACACTTTATTAAAAATAAAAGGAAATCTTATGGCACTCAATCGACTAACAGAAGAAGAGAAAAACGTTATTATTGACAAAGGAACAGAACGCTCTTTTACAGGGAAGTTTTGGGATCATCATGAGGATGGTATGTATATTTGTCGTCAATGTAATGCAGCACTTTTCCCCTCAGAAACCAAATTTGATTCAGGTACGGGATGGCCCAGTTTTGATGACAGTGTAGAGGGAGCCATAAAAGAAATACCTGATGCAGATGGAAGACGTATTGAAATTGTCTGTGCCAACTGCAATGGGCATTTAGGTCATGTATTCAAAGGTGAGAAGATGACAAAAAAGAGCACAAGACATTGTGTAAACTCCCTCTCTTTAGACTTTATACCTACATCCTAAGATGTATTATTTCTTATCCTTTTTGCTTACCATAATTCCAAAGGAGACAATGGTTCCTGCCAATATTTGCCATGCAAAGCCTAACTTAAAACCAAACAATGCACTCAATGCATCTCCAAATACATAGGGTTGCAAGAAAAGTACGGTTAAAAATCCTCCTAAAAGAGCAAAAGGCACACGTTTTGCATTGCCTCTATTGGTAAAGATTGCAGCTGCATATACCCCCAATAATCCCGTATAGGCAAATGCCATCACACCAAGAGCAAAACTAAGCAATGGTAAATCTGTGTAGCGTTGCCAATAATAACTTAGCATCGCCATGAAAGAAAGTGCAACAGCAAAGAAAAGTACTGCTTTTCGCCCTGCTTTTACAAAATAGATTTCATCAACAACACCTTGTTTTAGTTTCCATGGTTTATACAAATCTTCTATCAATACTGAAGACATTGCCCCTAGTACAGAGTTAGAAGAAGACAAAGCTGCTGCCACAGCACCTACTGTCACAAGCCCTCTCATACCTGAAGGCATTTCATGTAAAATATAGTACATGAAAATTGTTATTTTTTCTCCTTCAAATTTTTGTATCACAGAGGTATGAAGATTCGAAAGCTCTGGATGCTGATAAAAAAGATACAAAAGCAATCCTATAAACAAAAATAAAATAGCCACAGGTATAGTTAGATAAATACTCATCATTAATGATTTTTGTGCCTCTTTGGTATTTTTACAGCTTAATGCACGTTGTGTCATATCTTGATCTAGTCCATAAGCAGCAATATTGAGCAATAACCAGCCACCCAGTAATGCCCACACAGAAAAACCTCCACTCAAAGACCAATCGATGAGTTTTAGTTTATGCTCTGCATGGAGAGTATTGAGTATTGTTGCAAAATCTGTATTGAGACTAAAATATAAATATATAAGCACAACAACACCTGCACCAATATATGTTATAGCTTGGATAATATCAGAAAAAATAACCGATTTTACCCCACCAAAATAAGCATACGATAGGGCTCCTAACATCAAAATGGCAATGGCAATAGCCACATGTAAAGGTGTAATATCCAAAAAAAGTATCATCGAGATAGCCAAAGCACCTATATACAATCTCGCACCAGAAGCAAAAAGTCTTCCTATAAGAAACATCACTCCTGCTTGTCTTTTGGCCGATACTCCATAACGTTTTTCTAAAAGTTCATAGACGGTAATTGCTTCGATGGCATAAAATCTAGGTATTAATACTTTTGCAACAAAGACAATGGCTAAAAAAGCAGAAAAATAAAATCCTAAAAACGTTAAATCTTTAGTATAAGCATACTCAGGACCACCCAAAAACGTAGCTGCCGACTGAGAAGTGGCCAATACTGAAATAGCCACTGCAAACATAGGTACAGCATTTCCCCCTACAAAATAATCCCGTGTATTCTTCACTTTTGATTGAGATAAAATCACACTTGTCAGTGCCAACAATAAAAAATATGATGCAAAAATCATCCAATCTAACGTGCTAAATGCTGAATTCATAACTCTCCTTGTTCTATTACCGTACTAAGTAATATATCTAATGTATGTTAGTACATTCACCCTTACAGATGTTTTATTTTTCTAAAATAAAATTTTGTGATTATTTATGTGACAAATGATATGTAGATACAGTCAAAAGAGAGAATATTTTCACATAATTCCAAAATGCAGTAGATAAAATGATATGAAAAAAGTGTATGTGTGTATTTTATAATCAAATAAAGGGCACCCGAGGGTGCATGGATTATTGTTCTTCTTTTCTATAAAAACTGCCCAATAATCCCATAAGCGTTAGAAAAATACCTATACTCAAGCCACTCAATGCTGCCCCACTGTCTGATACCACGATATCTGTATTATTTATATCTTCACTTGTTTTGGCATGTTTTGTTGGTGCAGGCGTAGCCAAAGTTGAACTGTGTGTAGGTTTTTTTGTAGGTGTTGTGGCAGGTTTTACCGTTGGGGTTGGGGTTGCCGTTGGTGTAGGGGTCGGTGTTGGGGTTGGAGTAGGCGTAGGTGTTGGAGTAGCCGTTGGTGTAGGAGCTACAACAATAATCTCAGCACTGGTAGCATTATCTGAAGGTGCAAATTTATTAGGTACATAAGTACACGCAGAATCCATTGTATATGTCATATGCGATTCTCCTGCAAAATGATCATCAGGCACAAAGAAAACTTGACCTGTATTGGTATTGGCAAACCATGTACCTTCATTTTTAATCGATACCCGTCGTACTACATTTTTCTTTGAATCAATGAGTCTTAAACTGGCATTCACGAATTCTTTAGAATCATCTTTCATATTATTTTTATCATTGTCAAACACATTAATCACTTTTAGTTTTTCTCCTCTGTGCATGATAATCTTATCATCTTGTGCTTCTGGAGCAGAAGCAAACAAACATACACTATCTAAAATAGGTAATGGATTTGATGCTGCATTTATCTTTACTGTGAGTGTTGCTATATTGCTACGTCCTGATAGCTTGTCACAGTTGTTATTAATTCTATATTGGACTTTAGAGGTACCATTAAAGTCTTGGTTGGGTGTAAAATATATCACACCTGCATCTTGTAATATATCCCAGTTACCTTGATTTTCAATCATAATATGTTTTGTAGAAATTCCATTTTCATCTATTAATTCTGTACTATATTCATTGAATTGTATACTTGAAGAGTTTACCTCCACATTTGGAAAAAAAGAAATAATCTCTCGCTCTTTTGTATCTATGGATAAATCAAAAGCTTTTGTTGCCACAGGCACACCAGAACAAGTCAATTCAACAGGTGCAGGTGTTGGTGTTGGTGTAGGTGTTGTCGCATATATAGCCGTGTATGTTAAAAATGGCAATGCAAATGTATGTAATTTATGTGTCATAGTCTTCTACCTTTAATTTTGAATATTTTATTGTATCGTAATTTTTGTAAAAAAATTTCAATACATCCAAATAATATTACAAACTTAGAAAAATAGATTATAATATGGACACATACTAACTTAAGTATGAGCAATTGGACACAGTCTAATATCTTAAAGGATAACACATGGAGAAACTTCATTTTTATGCACTTATTATTGGAACTGAAATTCTCAATCGTCGAAGAGAAGATGCCCATTTTGATTTTGTAAGCAAAGCACTAAAAAAGAAAGGATATAGTCTCTCTGGCTCCTTTATTATCGAAGATGATCCTAAACTTATTATACAAACCATTAGATGTATTAGCACGCAACCTCATGCTGTACTTTTGTGTTTTGGTGGCATAGGTTCTACGCCTGATGACTATACACGACAATGTGTTGCAAAGGCATTAGATGATGGGATACTTTATCTACATCAAGAAGCACAAAAAATCATCGAGAAGACGCTTGGTAACAATGCCTATCCACACCCTATCAATATGGCAATGCTACCCAAAAGAGCAAAACTTCTTTACAATCCTATCAATCAAATGCCAGCATTTTCACTAGATGAACGTTATTTTTTTATGCCTGGGTTTCCCCAAATGAGCCATCCCATGGTTACAGAAATACTAAACAAACTTATACCAAACACAAAAACAATTTATAGACATACTCTAACAGCTCAATGCAAAGAAAATGTATTTATTGAATTGATGGAGCAGATGCCAAAAGAAGTAGAATTTTCCTCTTTACCTAAACTTCTTAATAATACCTGGTATGTCTCTATCTCTATTGCTTCAGAAGACAAACATTTGGCACAAATATCATTTGACAAATATCTTGATTTGCTTAAAGAAAAAAATATTTTCTATACCCTAGAAGATGAAAAGTAATGTAGCACTTTATCGTCAATATTATCCATATCATAAGCATTCAAAAAATATTATTATAATTATGTTACAATCCACCAAACCAATAAGGGACAATATTTATGTTTCAAAACTTTCACATAGACAATTTGGAGAACTTTCCAAAAGCACTTGATGCACTTTTAAACCAACAGCGTACCATCATTGACGAAATAACAAAATCAGACGATACGAGTTATGCACAGGTTCTTAAACCTTTACAAGATTTGGATGAAGAGTTAGGACTCTTTTTTACACCTCTTTCTCACCTTAATTCTGTGATGAACTCAGAAGAGACACAAAA
>QNZW01000227.1 GCA_003978375.1 Sulfurovum sp. | reverse complement strand
ACGAGGTAATTGGGTTTAAATAAAGTCTTGTATTGGAGCCGAATATATGTTTGTTGTAGGCTGTTTTAAGATAAATAGATCCTTTAATCGTCCCATTTCCTGTCGTAGCCAATCGTCTATACTCTTCTACAGGAAAACGCACACGTTCCATCTTCCCTTTCGTATTACTCTCTTTCATAGTTGTTGGCGTTTCTGTAGATACGCCATGATTTAAATCAGAGATATCTACATTCTCTTCTTTTTCATTTTGTCCCTCTAATGCCCATGTATTTTCTGGCAAAGAACTACTTTTACTTTTTTGAATAACTATTTCTCTTTTAGAACAAGCAGAAAAAAGTAACATAAACAAGAGTGCCATTAAAGATATATTTTTATTAAACATTATATTTCCTAATTTTTAAGTATGTAATTATACCTTATTTACAGTTTTTTTTCTTTACATCTTTGGCTATTATGTAAAAATTCTTCTAAATATCCTCTTGCAGATATATCACCATTAAAAGCTGCTTTTTGATACCAAAATGCTGCTTTTTTACAATCTTGCTTTACCATATTTCCCTCTTTATAACGATGAGCAAGTTTACTTTGTGCCTCTATTTCGCCCTCTTTGGCAAATCTGTGCAAATTTTTTACTTTTCTTTTTTCTCCACGATAATATCTAATCGTGTCTAGAATCAACCATATCATTGCAATCACTACAATGATAATAATATAAATTTCGATATTTTTCATTTTTCTTTTTCCCTTATTTTCCCAAACAAAATTCTCCAAACATAGTATCAAGTATCTCCTCACTATCATACGGCTTTGAGATAGAAGAGATTGCCTTTAGCGCTTCTTGTAAATGATAAGAAAAAAACTCTAATTCACCATGTATCAATGGTGTTTTAGCTTCTTCAATGGCATTTTTAGCTCTATTGACTGCTTCAATTTGACGTGCTGAAATCAACATCAACTCCTCTTCTTTACCAATGCTGTCAAGAAAATTTTCAAGTTTATCTGTCAAGGCAGCAAATGATTTCTTTACGCTTACCTTTAGTGGAGTATAGCCTTTTAAGGTTTCTACGTCAAATACATTTTTCAAATCTGATTTATTTAGAGCTACAATAATCTGCTTATCTTTTATCGTATCAAGCAAAGTAAGTATCTTAGCATCTTTTTTGTCAAAAGCAGAGGAAGCATCGAAAAGTGCAATAATAATATCGGCATCCTCAACAGAACGCAGTGAACGTTCTATGCCTATTTTTTCTATGCTATCTTCTGATTCACGAATACCCGCAGTATCTACCAAACGAATAATATGTGAACCAATGCGTATCTGTTCTTCTATGGTATCTCTTGTGGTACCTGCTATATCACTGACTATGGCTCTATCATAATTTAAAAATGCATTAAGTAATGAACTTTTTCCTACATTTGGCTTTCCTATAATGGCAACCTTGAATCCTTCAATCAATCCTCTTCGTCTATGACTAGCCTCTACTATCTGTGTCATCTTTAAACTTAAAGCACTAAGTTGTGTACGAATATTTTGCATAATGTCTTCGGGAATATCTTCTTCTGCATAATCTATCATGACTTCAGAATATGCTAAAGATTGCAAAAGTGCTTCCCTGCTTTCTTCTACAAATATTTTTAGCTCACCTTTCATCTGTTTTGCCAATATTTTTGCAGCATCCACACTTTTTGCTTCTATCATCTTAGCAATAGCCTCTGCTTCTGTAAGATCTATTTTGCCATTAAGAAACGCCCGTTTTGAAAATTCACCTGGTTGTGCCAATCTTACACCATAAGAGAGAATCGTATCAAGAATCTCTTGGGCAACAATCATCCCTCCGTGACACTGAAACTCAACTATCTCTTCTCCTGTGAAGCTATATGGTGCAGCAAAATACAATACAATTGCTTGATCAATAAGTGCATTGGAAGTATTATATAAAGAGCTTAAGTGTGCATGACGAGGGATGATTTTTTTGAGACGAGATATTTTATGCGCTACAGCCAAAGCATCTTCTCCACTAACTCGTATCACTGAGAGCGAAGAGACACCTTGTGCAGTAGCAATGGCAACGATAGTATTTTGTAACGAGTGTTTTTTATCCATCAAACTTAGTATTAAAATCGTTAATTACAACAAATTTTTTACCATCTTTACTTGTTTTTACTGCCACATATTTGTTAGGGAAACGTTCACGCAATTGCTCTAAAGCAATCTGTACTAATATCCCATCAAGAAAACGTGTTTTTGCATATCCTGTTTTTTCTATGGTTTCAATCACAGGTTTAATATAAGCTTTAATCATCTTTTCTTGGCTGGTAAAAAATTCAGCGATTTCAAGCTTGATAAACAGTTGATACTTTGTATGTAACCAATTAAAGAGCATATAGGAGAGTGCATTATAACGATACCCCTCTTTACCAATAAGCAAAGCTGCGTCTTCTCCATCAATAAAAATGTATGCTCTATTGTCTATCACATCAACCTCAATGACATCAAGATCAAAACACGCATGAGAAAATAACTCTTTTATTTCATCTTCTATTTTTTTTGCCAATTCATCATAAGAGACTCCCTCTTCTATGTCATCTTCATATTCTGTTTTTTCTTCAAAAAAACTTTCAACAATCTCATCTTTGACGATAATCTCATGATCTTTTTCTACTTTTATTTTTTTATTTTCAAGTAGATTATCTTTGACTGTAGCGATTATTTCATTCGCCACTTCCTCTTTATTTAGTTCTTTAGAAACAGAAGACACAGATGTCTCTTCTGTTATTTTTTTTGTTGCTACTATAATAGCATTTTTGTGTAAAAAACCTAAAATTCCTTTTGTTGGGTGCTGCACAACTTCACATTGAAGTTCAGAAATAGAACATTCTAACGCCAAAGCGGCTTTTTGATAAGCCTCTTCTAACGTCGGTGCTTCGACCTTTATCATATTAATTATCCTTTATTTTTTATTTGACACACTTCCCATCGCTTTGTGTTTTGCATACATTTTATTAATAAAATATTGTTGCCCTATGGTAAATAGATTGTTGACCAACCAATACAAGACAAGACCTGCAGGAAAATATACAAAAAATACTGTCATAAGTACAGGGAACCATTTAAAGATTTTTTCCTGCATTGGGTCTGTAAAATTAGAGGGAGTAATGCGTTGCTGGAACCACATAGAAGCACCCATTAAAATAGGTAAAACATAATATGGATCCATTACTGCAAGATTTTCAATCCACAGTATCCATGGTGCACCTTGAAGCTCATCTGCATTTAAGAGTACACGATATAGTGCAAAGAAAACAGGAATTTGGAGTATCATTGGCAAACAACCACCCATAGGGTTTGCACCATGTTTCTTATACATTTCCATCATCTGTGCATTCATTTTTGCTGGATCATCTTTATATTTTTCTTTCATCTCTTTCATTTTTGGTGCCAAATCTTTCATTTTTTGCATAGACATCATCCCTTTATATGAAAGTGGGAAAAGCGTAAATTTGACTAAAAGAGTGAACAAAATAATCGCCCATCCCCAGTTGCCAATATAATGTTCTATCCATAAAAGCACTTTATAAAAAGGTTTAGCTAAAAAAGAGAACCAACCAAACTCTATCGCATCTGTAAGCTCAGGGTTAATTGCTTCTAAAACTTTATACTCTTTGGGTCCTACATATGCGTGTAAATTTAATGTAGAATTTCCTTGTACAAAAATTAATGGATCACCATTACTCTCTTTTAAAATAGAAACATCCAATCCACTTTGGTTAAAATCGAAAAACATAGATGCAACATATCTATCAAATGCTGAGGCAATTTTGGCATGAAGGAATTTTTCGTCTCCTGTTGCTTTGCCGTCTTCAATAGTTGTTATGATATTATCAGCATTTTTTACCAATGCGCCACGCACCAACATGTACATAGAAGTATCTGCCATAGGTCTATGTCCTGGTGTAACAAAAAATTGTTTTGGGTTTGATGAACTAATCGTTACAGTATACTCTCCTGTAGGTTTCACTGTAATCGTTTTTGTTAAGGTTGTGCTTGAAAGGGTTTGTGTCAATGTCAAACTCTGTGCACCATTACTGATATCTATCTCACTGCTACCATTGTTGATGTAAGGTATTTTAAATGCCTCATCATTAAGTTTGGCATCTGAAAATCTTACCTCTAGTGGTTTTACTTGTCCTGCACCCAATATTTTAAGGGTATGTCCCTCTTTATCTTGATATTTTTTTTCTAAAAGCTCCATCTGTGCAATACGTCCATATGTATCAATACGCATCGTGAAATTTTTAGATTTTATCGTTGCTAATAGTGCACTTTTGTCTTCTATAGGTGCACTATTTTGTACCTTTTTCGATGCGACTACAGGTGCTGCATTTGTTTGATTAGCTACAGTAGACGCCTTGGGTATTTGAGGCGTTGTAGTATTCGCAGTTTTTTGTTCTGTCTTTTGTGTAGGCTTTGCAGCTGGGAAAAAATATGCATATCCCATAAATACAAAAAAAGAAAGTACAAGAGCAAGGAGTAATCGTTTATTTAAATCTTGTTGTTCCAAAATTTTACCTTTATCTATATTTGCTTATGTGTTGCTAGTATAGTGTTATCTGTGTTAAATTATCTTAATGCTGTACACTTTTTGAGTGCATGAAGATATGACTTTTTGGTCTCTACATAGCTTTGTGTTAAAAGCTCAGGTTTTGCAACCAAAACATAAGATCCTGAAGAGATAAACTCTAGATTTTCAATAAAATGTGCTTTAAGCAGACGCTTAGCTCTATTTCTATGTACAGCATTTCCTATTTTTTTTGAGGCAACAAACCCTACTTTATGTGTGTCATTTTTTTGATAAAAAAGGACAAAGTAAGGTGTATGCCACGTCTTTGAAGTATTTTTGTAAATACCATTAAACTCTTTAGTGGTTTTAATTCTTGTAAAATGTTTTATTTTGCCAATAATCTTACCACTCCACCCAAGATTTAAACTGCTAGTCTTTTTCTACCTTTTGCTCTTCTTGCAGCAATCACTTTTCTACCATTTTTAGTTTTCATTCTTGTTCTAAATCCGTGCGTTCTCTTTCTTGGTGTATTGTGGGGTTGGTATGTTCTTTTCATATGTACATTATCCTTGAAATAATTTTGCTCTCATTCAATGAGGCATATTTAGACGCGATTTTACACTAAATGCCCTTAAAATACACTGTTTTTTAAACACTACTTTGGTTTTGCTTGTGTTTCAAACTAAAGGAAAATAAGTGATAAACTTATTGTACAATACCCTATGAATTTTATACATATCACAGATATTTACGCTCCCAACTTACAGATATATCATCAATTTAGAGAACACGCTTTTAAAGAAGATGGTAGCTTTGTTGCAGACAGCCCTAAAGTAGTCAATCTTTTACTTGAAGAAAACATAAAGGTGTGTAGTATTTTGGCAACACAATCATATTATGATGCACATACGACACTTTTAAAAACAATCAAAGATGCCACTTTTTATGTGGCTAGTAAAACACAAATGCAAAACATCGTAGGACACAAAATACACCATAATGTGATGATGCACGGCATACGCCCAAAAGAAGTACCCCTAAAAGATCTTAGCAATCACATCTTGATGCTAGATGAAATAAGCTCAACACAAAATATAGGTTCTATTGCCCGTTCTGCTGCAGCGATTGGTATAGACTCTTATGTGCTTCCTAGTTATGGGCCACACCCCTATTCTCGTCGTGCTTTACGTGTCAGTATGGGACATATTGCTATGCTTAAAACCCATATTTATACCAGTCTTGAAGAGACCATTAACACTTTAAAACACTATGGTTACCATATTTATGCAGCTGAAGTTGCAGAAAATGCTACGCCTTTAGCTTCTGTCAACATAACAGAAAAATGGGTACTGCTTATGGGACATGAGGGCTATGGACTTTCAGAAGAAATATTAGAGTTATGTGATGAAGTAGTCACCATTGAGATGCAAAAAGGTGTCAAAAGTTTTAATGTAGGTGTAGCTGCTTCTATCATGATGTATCAGTTTAAACATGCTGAAAAAAAATAGTACCACTCTATCTTAATTTTTTGTATACTGATTTCATAATCCTTTTATATGAAATTTGCTATAAATACACATAAATAAATTCCCTAAAGGAAGCCCATGAGTTATGCAATAGAAACGTTTGATCCAGAGATATTTTCTGCGATTGAAAAAGAGAAAGAAAGACAAACTGACCATTTAGAAATGATTGCTTCTGAGAATTTTACTATTCCTTCTGTAATGGAGGCAATGGGATCAGTATTGACAAACAAATACGCTGAGGGCTACCCATATAAACGTTATTATGGTGGATGTGAACATGCCGATACAGTAGAACAATTGGCCATAGATAGAGCCTGTGAACTTTTTGAGTGTACGTATGCCAATGTACAACCACATTCTGGTTCTCAAGCCAATGGTGCTGTCTATGCTGCACTTCTTAAAGCAGGAGAAAAAATACTCGGAATGGACTTAAGCCATGGAGGTCATCTTACGCATGGATCTAAACCTAGTTTCTCTGGCAAAAACTACTCTTCCTTTACCTATGGTGTAGAGCTTGATGGCCGTATAGATTATGATAAAGTGATGCAAATTGCCCAAATCGTACAACCTAAAATTATCGTATGTGGGGCAAGTGCGTATGCAAGGGAGATTGACTTTAAAAAATTTAGAGAGATTGCTGATGCAGTCGGTGCTTTTCTTTTTGCTGATATCGCACACATTGCAGGACTCGTCTGTGCAGGTGAACACCCTAGCCCTTTCCCATATGCTGATGTCGTCACGACCACTACGCATAAAACCCTCGCTGGCCCTCGTGGTGGGATGATTATGACCAATGATGAAGAGATTGCCAAAAAAATAAATTCTGCTATTTTTCCAGGACTTCAAGGGGGACCACTTGTGCATGTGATTGCAGCCAAAGCTGTAGGGTTCAAACACAACCTTTCAGATGAGTGGAAAGTCTATGCAAAGCAAGTCAAGTCTAATGCTTCTAAACTTGCCCAAGTGCTTGTCGCTCGTGGATATAATGTCGTCTCTGGTGGAACAGACAATCATCTAGTCCTTGTAAGCTTTTTAGATAAAGATTTCTCAGGAAAAGATGCAGATGCAGCACTTGGTGCTGCAGGGATTACTGTCAACAAAAACACTGTGCCAGGAGAAACAAGAAGTCCTTTTGTTACTTCTGGTGTTCGCATTGGGTCTCCGGCACTAACAAGCCGAGGCATGAAAGAGAAAGAGTTTGAAATCATTGCCAATAAAATTGCTGATGTACTTGATAATATTAATGATGTAGCACTTCATCAGAAAATTAAAGAAGAGATGAAAGCACTTGCCCAAAACTTTGTCATGTATGAGAAGTCTATTTATTAAATTGAAAATTTTTGATTTAGAACTTTTTAGTAATTACTATTATATTAAACGACCTACGATTGTTGAACAAATTTCATTTAACAATCGTACTTTTTATGCAAAATTTGAACGTATTAATGAGCCACTGACAGATGTATTATTGACACAACACCTTCGCAAACAATATACCATTGCACTGCCTCTTTTAGAAAACAATCATACCAATTATTTGCTTATTGAGTATAAAGGTAAAGAGTATCAACGTTTTTACCATCTTATAAAGCATTTATTTAAAACCCTCAAAATAGACAACTATACAATCTATCAAGGCAAAAGTGTAGAATATTTACAAGTATTTATAGCTGTAAATAATCTCTCTTTAGCAGATGCTGATGCCAAATTACAAGAACTCTCTTGTGCATTAGAGTCAAAAATGGTTAAAAATTGGAAATGTTTACCCTCTCTTAGCTTACCTAATGCCTATAATATCGTCACATTACCTTATAAAAAAATCTAACTTATGTTATAATGAATTTAAAATTATATTTTGGAGACTTCCTGTATGAATGACCATAACTTAGATGACCTTATTATTGATAATATTGACCCAAAAAACTCTAAAACA
>QNZW01000103.1 GCA_003978375.1 Sulfurovum sp. | reverse complement strand
GGAAAGGTGGAGGAAAATTATGGTTGGAAAATGATACATTTAATTTTTCAAATTTCAATTACAAATGTTTACCTCATGTACTTCAACATAATGGATATGAAACTATCTATTTAAATATGCATTACAAAGATGCTTCAGCCAATGATGAAATGGTAGCTAATTTTGGATTTGATACAGTATTGTCTGGAGATGAATTATCTAAGAAATACTTAGGAAAAATAGATAAAATAAGAAAACATTATTTAAGTGATCATCAAGCATATACTGTTTTAACTAAATATCTTAAAGAAAAAGAAAAAATATCAAAAAATCAACCATTTTTACTTACGACTTATACGATTGAAACACATGCTTTTGTAGATATTGATAGAGATGGTGTAGCCTATGGAGATGGCAAAAATAATGTACTAAATACCATTTATAATATGGATGATGCCTTTGGTCAATTTTGGGAGTATTTTAAACACTCAAAATTTGCTAAAAATACGATGATAGTGTTTACAAGTGACCATGCACACTATTATGGTAAAGAATATATTCGTACGATGAAACAGTACAAAGAAAAACACTATCATTCTATTTTTATAGATAGGGTACCATTGCTTATGTATTTGCCACAATTAAATTTAACCAAACAGATAAATGCACAACAAGCTACATCTATAGATTTAGCACCAACACTTCTTCATCTTTTAGAAGTAAAAAATGAATCCAATGCTTTTATTGGACATTCTCTCTTTGATACAAATAGAAGCAAGACAGGTATTGCTGCTTATGGAAGAAATATCTATTGGATTGATACGAATAATAATATGTATATTCCTAGGAATATAAAATTAGAAAATAAAGAAAATTTAAAATGCATTGAAAAATATATTCAATATATGCATGAACTAGAGAAAAAAGATCGTATATTCCCTGGTAAGCCTTAAGCCTAAATTATTGAGAATACTTTTCCCACCATTGTTGGTGAAGGCTTAATTTTTTAATCATGCTTATGGGCAAATGTTGGTATTTTTTTCCTAAGGTGTAGCCTATATATTTTAATCCTGTGCGTAGCATAAACTCTGGGATACGATAATAAGCATGGTGCTGTAGAAGGTAGTTGAATTCTGACTTTAGGTATTTGATACCTTCGCCTTCTGCTTTACCAAAGGTTTCAAGTATCCAAGACTCTTGAGTATGAAACACCCCTGTATCAAAATAACGTTTAAATTCATCCTTTAGTGTATAGCTATGAGAATGATAGACTTTTGCTTTGGCACAATAAGCTATTTTGTGATTGGCTAAAAATAATTTGGCTATGACATGCATATCTTCACCTACAATCAGTCCATTTTTAAACCAATTGACTTCTTGTAAAGCACTTTTTCTATAGGCAGCAAAACTATCAGAAAAAAATGTTGTTTTAATGCCATACTTTTCTTTATCTGCAAGTGTGCGTATATGGGAAGTAGAAGCATAATTAAAATACCTAAGGTGCTTTCCAAAAAGTGAAGTGTTTTCATGAGGAATTTGTCGTCCGTATACAGCTACGATTGCAGGGTCTTTAAAAGGATCCAAAAGTGTTTTCAGAGTGTTTTTATCATAAGCAATAGCATCTTGTGTTAGAAAAATTAAATACTCTCCTGAAGCTATTTTGGCAGCTTTGGTGCGTGTGCCTCCATGATCAAATTCATCTTTGGTAATGGTGATAATATTTTGAGTATAAGGTTTGACTAAAGCCAACGTTTCATCGGTAGAAGAAGAGTCAATAATAATCAATTCAAACTCAATTGTCTGATTGTCTAAAGATGCCAACAATTCAGGAAGATACTGTTGTGCATTATAGGTAGGAATAATTACGGAAATGCTCATACAAAGTTCCTAGCCATTAATTTTTGACAGTATAGCAAATTATGGTTTATGACGGTTTGATAAACATTATTTGATTAATTCATTTTTGATACAATAAAACAAAAAAGGTTTGATGATGTATAGAATTATCTCTTTAGGATTTTTTCTTTTCATAGCTTTTTTATTGCTTTCTTGTGGCAATGGCAATAGTGCTAATACAAACGATATAGGATCAGATAAGAAAATATTTATTATTGGTGATTCAACCGTACATAGACATACTACAGATGAGCTTCTTTATGAAGAGGGGATGGATTGTGGGGAAGATAATCCTAAGAATTTGAATGAAGGGTGGGGAGATGAACTTCCTAAATACACAAAACGTCCTTCCAATGTGATAAATCAAGCACGTCAAGGCTCAAGCTCTGTCTCTTTTAGAAATGAAATAGCAGGAGATGATATCAATAGAAACTACCAATTAGGAATTATACGTGATTGGAACAGTACTGAAAAACAAATCAAGCAAAATCCAGGAGGTTTTTTGCTCATCCAATTTGGAAGCGATAATGAGAACAATCATACCCCAATAGAGGATGAAAATGGCAATATTATAGACTATAACCACGATGGAATAGGAGATGAGAATGATGAGATAGCAAGGGTAGCATTAAGAAAAGAGAGGTTTCAAAATGCTATTAGGTTTTATGTCAAAAGAGCAAGAGAGTTAAATACAACACCTGTGCTTATTAGCGTGATTGCTAGAAGGGTAAAAGAGTTTGATGGAAGTCTGCGTGAGACTAGGGGAGAGTTCCCAAAATATATGCGAGATTTGTCTCAAGAGTTAAATACACTTTTTTTAGATTTGCATACAAGATCATTTCAAAAATTTAGTAACTATTTGGAGTCTACACTTCTAGAAAATTTTGGAGATTGTCATTATAGTGATGGCACTGTAGACCTTGTGCATTTAGAACCGCAAGGTGCATATAGGGTTGCAAAGTGGATTACGCAACTTGCCTGTGAACTTGATGATAAATCTTTGTGTGATTTATTTAAACAATAAAAGCTCTTCTTACTTTTTTGTCACAATAGAAAAAGTAAGGTTAGATAGCTCTTTATGAGAGGTGATGAATTGGTTCATTTCATCAAGGGTGACATGCTCTATTTTTTTTAATTGTTCTGTAGAAAAATCAAGAGGGCGTTCATAATAATAATCATTATAGGCTCTTGCTAATCTTTGTGCAAGTGTTTCTGTACGTAAGGGCTCACTGCCAAGTAAAAATTTTTTGGTATCATCTAGCTCTTTTTGAGTGATGCCTTTTTTAAGAAAATCATCGACTACTTTTTGTACCAATGCTTGTGCTTCATCTTGTGTAGAGAGTTTTGTTTGTAAATAGCCACTCAAATAAGAGACAGGTTTTGTACGTCTAAGAGATGCATAGGCACCATAAGTAAGTCCACGTTTAACACGTATCTCTTCCATCAAACGAGAACCAAACCCTGCACCTCCGAGTAAATATTCTGCTATTTTTGCTTTATATTGGTCTTTTTCTTTATAAGAAAAATGAAAAGGTGCACCAAAGAAGATATAGGCTTGTTTGGTATCTTTATAAGTGTGTACCAACTCTTTTTTATCTGAGGCGTCAATATTTGGTATCACTTGTGTATTTACTTTGGGTAAATGGTTTAAAATTTTTTCTAAATAGTGCGTGGTCTCTTCCAGTGAAATATCACCTCCTACAACACCTATTATATTGTTATATCCCAAATGTGTAGAGATAAATGTTTGAATCTCTTTGAGATGTATGGCTTTAATACTTTCAATAGTTCCATCAAAAGGTTTTGCCAAAGCAGAACCTTTAAAGAGCGTTTTTCGCAAAACAGTAGCTGCTACATAATCAAAATCACTCTTTTTTTGTGTAAGCCAACCTATTTTTTGGTATTTGATTTGATCTAAAGCTTCTTTTGTATAGTTTGGGTCTTTTAGTAATGTTATAAGTCTTTCTATGGCATAAGCAAATTCTGATTTAAGTGAAGAGATTTCTATAATAAAATTTTCACGTGTAGCGTGTGCAGAAATGTCTATGGCATGTGCATCGAGTTTGGTAGCAAAGCCTATACTTCCCTCTTTGGCTGTTCCTTCATTGAGAAGTTTTGCAGACATATCTGCTAGTCCATCTAACGTATTGGAGAGATGACCAGCATTTTTAAATACCAACTGCATAGAGACAATAGGAACATAGTTCTCTTCTTCAAATATCACAGGTACTTTGGTATCTTTGATGGTTATTTCATTGAGGTTAGCGGCCATTAAAACTCCTTGTAATACGCATAAAAATAGTAATAATAATTTTTTCATTAAGACTCCAATCTTATGGTTTAAAATCTTTCTAAAATATCATAGGCTGTGTTACGTTTGGCAGGATGTTCACCTACGTCATGAATCAACCTTATCATCTCTTCTTGGTTCATCTCATTTTTAGCTCCAGCAGCTGAGACTACATTTTCTTCCATCATGGTTGAGCCTAAGTCATTGGCTCCAAAAAGTAATGCCATCTGCCCGATGTAAGAGCCTTGTGTGACCCATGAACTCTGAATATTGGGTACATTATCTAAAAATAGACGTGCTACTGCCAAGTAGCGTAGATATTGATTGGGAGTGGTTTTAGTAAGCGTAGGCAACTCTCGTTTTAGCTGTGTGTGATCACTTTGGTATGACCACATAATAAAAGCCCTAAAGCCACCTGTTTCATCTTGAAGCTTACGTACATAATCCCAATGTTCTACAATCTCTCTGATTGTCTCTACTGTACCATACATCATCGTGGCAGTTGACTTGATACCTAACTTATGGGCTTGTCTGTGTACTTCTAACCATTGGTCTTTGTCGTGTTTTTTGGGTGCAATAATGTCACGTACACGATCTGAGAGTATCTCTGCTCCTGCTCCTGGGATAGAGCTCAGTCCTTTTGCTTTAAGACGTGAAAGCACCTCACGAATACTAATTTTAGAACGGTTTGCGATATAATCTATCTCTATAGATGAAAAGCCATGAATGGTCACTTGTGGATATTTGTTGGAGATATGCTCTACTAAATCTTCATACCACTCTATTTCAAGTTTAGGGTGTACCCCTCCTTGAAATAGAATTTGTGTCCCCCCAATAGCCAAAAGTTCATCTATTTTTTGATCAATTTCCTCAAAAGAAAGAATATAGGCATCCTCTTTTTTTTCATGGGTATAAAAAGCACAAAATTTGCAATCAACCCAGCAGATATTGGTATAGTTAATATTTCTATCCACCACAAAAGTGGTGATGCCTTTTGGGTGCATCTGTTTTTTACGATCTAGAGCCATTTTTCCCAATGTTTTAAGGTCTGCTGTCTCTATGAGCTTTATGGCTTCATCGACACTCATGCGTTTGGTTTGTGGAGCTGTCATAGCATGTGCTTTTATTGTACTTCTAATGCATCTAAGACGCCATTAATAAATTGAGGTGACTTTTCATCTGCAAGTTTTTTAGAAAGTTCCACAGCTTCATTGATAATGATTGCTTTATCTGTTTTGACGATAAGTATCTCATAGGCACCTAAACGCATAATGGCTTTTTCTACCTTGCCTATGGCATCATAATCCCAATCAGTGAGGTGTTTTTCTATCTCTTTGTCTAGCAGTTCAAGGTTTTCGATGGTACCACTAAAAAGTCCATTTGAAAATTCACGTTGCTTGTTACGTATTTTGCCCTCTTCAAAGATTTCATCTGAAAAGTGTGCAATATTTTTATTGCCCAAATCATAGGCATAGAGTAAACCTACTACGGCTGTTCTGGCTTGATGTCTAGTGGCCATTAAGCAAGTTCTCCATAAAGATTCATCAATTCAATGAGCCCCACCATTGCTTCGGCACCTTTGTTTCCTGCTTTGGTACCTGCTCGTTCAATGGCTTGTTCTATGTTATTCACAGTTAAAACACCAAAGGTAGAAGGTTTACCATGTTTGAGTGTGACAGAGGCTACCCCTTTGGTTGCTTCGGCTGAGACATAATCAAAGTGAGGCGTTGCTCCTCGAATCACTGCACCCAAACAACACACCGCATCATATTTACCAGAAGCCAATGCTTTGTCAAGTGCAAACGGTATTTCAAATGCACCTGGTACTAAAATAAGATCCAATGCATCCACATCTCCTCCATGTCTTGCATATGCATCTTTTGCACCTTCAACAAGTCTATCGGTGATAAAATGGTTAAATCTTGCATTGATGATAGCTACTTTTTTACTTTTATCTACTTGTAGATTACCTTCTACGATTTTCATACGTATCCTTCATGTTAGGGTATTGCTTTATGTGTATTATAACCGATTTTTTTAAAAGCTTTTTAATTTTTCTTTTATTCGACAATCGTTCTTATGGCATCTATTTGTTTGATGAGTTTGTCTAGTTTATCTAGTGCAATCATATTTGGACCATCACTGAGTGCAATGTTTGGGTCAAAATGTGTCTCAAAAAAGAATCCATCTACTCCTACAGCAGCAGCTGCACGACTAAGGTAGGGAACAAGATGACTATCGCCACCACTTGTTGCACCACCACTTGCAGGTTGCTGTACAGAATGTGTAGCATCAAAAATCACAGGTGCAAACTCTCTCATTTGCTTAAGACCTCTCATATCTACAACAAGATTTCCATACCCAAAGGTGGAACCACGCTCAGTCAACCAAACATTATATTTTTGAGCATTTTCATAGGTAGCCTCTCCCTCAAAGCCTCTGGTTTTGAGTATTTTTTTTACTGAATGCTCCATCGCTTGTGGAGCTAGGAATTGTCCTTTTTTGATATTGACTGTAGCAGATGTCTTTGCACATGCGACCAAAAGGTCAGTTTGACGACATAAAAAGGCAGGAATTTGTAGTACATCTGCTACTTCTGCTACTGCTTTGGGTTGAGTATAGTCGTGTACATCGGTGAGTATGTTGTATCCAAACTGCTCTTTTACCTCTTGGAGCATTTTTAGTCCTTCTTCTATGCCAGGCCCACGAAAACTATCTAGGCTTGTACGGTTTGCTTTGTCAAAACTTGCTTTAAAATAAAAATCTTTTGTACAGTCTTCATGATATTTTTCTAAAGATTGGGCAATACGCATCACCGTATCACGGCTCTCTAGTACACAAGGCCCTGCTATAAGTATCATGTCTATCCTTTCTCTTTGACTAAGGTAACCAATAGTCCTGAGGTAATGACCAAGAGTATACCAAAAATTGTCCAAATATTGGGTATAGGGTCACCCAATATAATACCTATAATAAGGGCAAATACAATATTGCTATAACTAATCGTTCCTACAATACCTGCTTTTGTAAGCTCATAAGCTTTGGTCATAAGAAGTTGTGAAATTGTAGCAAACACACCCACAGCAGTGACATATCCCCACTCAACGCCTTGTGGCATGACAAATTTTGCAAACATCCATTCGAATTCTTGTGAAACTTCTACATAGGGAGTAAGAAGCATCAACAACAATGGAGCAATGGTACCCACACCCATAAAAGACATGACAATGGCACGTGTATCATAGTATTTTCTAAGCTCTCTAATAGACGTATAAGCCAATGCCGCACCTATACCAGAAAAGATACCTAAAATATCGTACCTATCAAAAGTACCACCTTGAGGTTGTGCGACAAAAACAATGCCTATAAAGCCCAAAACAATAGCAACAAGCGCATACTTAGATAACTTTTCATGTAAAAATATATAAGCAAAAATAGCAACAAAGATAGGTGATGTTTTATTGTAAGTTACTGCTTCGCCTAGTGGGATATGTGCCATAATATAAAAATATGCCAAAAGAGCCAAAAATCCCATAGAACCACGAAAAAGTAATAAAAATGGTTTTCCTCCACGTTGTTTAAGAGGGATCTTCCAAATGGAAAGTCCTACAAGCACCACGCCAAATATATTTCTAAAAAAGGTGACTTCTACAGGAGGAAGCATCTGACTTACCACTTTGGCAAATCCACCCATAAAAGCAAAAGAGAGAGAAGCCAATAACATAAAGAGTATTCCTCTGTCCATAGCTTTTATTTTTTGTATCATTGCTTTTGTCCTTACTTTTGCAGAAGTGTATCTAAATATATATCAAAATCTTGACAAAAGTAGATGATGTAGCGTGTTTAATTGATAAAAAAAGAATGGATACCCCCATTACATAAATGAGGGTAATAATAAAATCAATAACGACCTATCTCCACTGTACCTGCTTGTGTACCATTGCTTTTAAGTAAGATGTTTTTATTTCCAT
>QNZW01000148.1 GCA_003978375.1 Sulfurovum sp. | reverse complement strand
CACAATTGATAGGATAGTGTAGATTAAATCCTGATACTATCATAAATCTATAGTATCAGAATCTTGATTGTTTCCTTATTTTATTTTGTATAAAACGTGTCTCAGATAATCTTACTTTGAAATTTAAAAATTTGGAACAAGTAAAATGCCTATACTTATTTACCTATAATCTCCTATTGGATATAATTTAATCTATTTTCATTGGAAAATATGGGTAAAGAGCTTTGGCTTTTTGCAACAAGGAGAGATGACAAATCATGGATTTAACAAAAGAGATATACATCCCAAAACCAAGCCCTCATGATCCAGATAGTTATGGACATTTTGGACAACAGAGTAAAGAGAGCATTGCTTATGGTGGGCGTTTTGTACCTGAGACGCTTATGCCTGCTTTGGAACAATTGCGACTTGACTATGAAGCTGTACGTTACGATACAGATTTTTGGACAGAAGTGGACTACTACTACAAAAACTATGTTGGTCGTCCCTCTGCACTCTATTTTGCAGAAAATATTTCTAAAGAATTAAATGCCAAAATTTATCTTAAACGTGAAGACCTTAACCATACAGGTGCACACAAAATAAACCATTGTATTGCCCAAGCAGTCCTAGCAAAACGTTTAGGTAAAAAGAAAATTATTGCAGAAACAGGTGCAGGACAACATGGTGTGGCAACAGCTACAGTTGCAGCCTTGTTTGGCTTAGAATGTGAAGTTTTTATGGGAGAAAAAGATGTAGCACGTCAAGAACTTAATGTCTTTCGAATGAAACTCTTGGGCGCAAAAGTACATGCTGTAAAAAGTGGATCAAGAACCCTCAAAGATGCCATGAATGATGCCATACGCCATTGGGTGACACACGCACGTGACACCTACTATCTCATAGGTACAGTCGCAGGTCCTCACCCCTACCCAATGATGGTACGAGATATACAAAGTATCATAGGATGGGAAGCTAAAGCACAGCTTGATATCGTAGAAGGTTGTCTTCCTGATAAAATAATTGCTTGTATTGGTGGTGGATCAAATGCGCTTGGTATCTTTAGTCATTTCTTAGAAGATGATAGTGTTGAGTGTATCGGCATAGAAGCTGGAGGAGAAGGCTTAGACGGTAAGCATGGTTGTTCTTTAGAAAAAGGAAGTCCTGGTGTACTTCATGGACAACTTAGTTACCTCTTGCAAGATGAAGATGGGCAAATACAAGAGGCCCATTCTATCTCAGCCGGACTTGATTATCCAGGCATTGGACCCGAACATGCTTATTTGAAAGATGCCAAAAAAGTAAGTTATAGTCACATTACAGACGATGAAGCAATGGATGCCTTTGTGTGGCTTTCACAACAAGAAGGCATTATTCCTGCCTTTGAAAGCTCTCATGCTGTGGCCTATCTCAAAAAAATGAAGCCTGAAGAGATTAAAGGTAAAACCATTTTGGTTAACCTCTCTGGACGTGGAGACAAAGATATGATGCAAGCAAAAGATATCTTAGCAGAACAGTTTCAGTAAAATAAATTTTAAAGAAAAACAATGAAACATATTTTAATTACCAATGATGATGGTTATGAGTCTGAAGGACTTTTGGCACTGGCTGAAGCACTGAGCCCTTTTGGCAAAGTAACCATTGTCGCACCCACTACAGAAAAATCTGCTTGTGGACACTCACTTACCCTCACACGCCCTTTACATTTTGTAGAGATAAAAGAGCACTTTTACAAACTGGATGATGGCACACCTACGGATTGCATTTTTCTTGCACTCAATAAACTTTTTGATACAGACAATAAACCTGATATTGTTATCTCTGGTATTAATATAGGTGCAAATATGGGTGAGGACATTACATATTCTGGTACAGCATCTGCTGCAATGGAGGCTGTTTTGCAAGGCATTCCAGCCATTGCAATTTCACAAGTATATAATCACAATGCCCAAACTATTGATACCTATGGATATTCACTTGCCAAACAAAGTATTGTTACTTTGGTACAAAAAATATTTGAAGGTCACTTTCCTCTCCCTGAAAGAAAATTTTTAAATGTCAATATTCCTCCTATTTCTGCAAATCAATGTAAGGGATTCAAAGTCACACGTGCAGGTAATAAAAAATATGGATTTCATGCCGAAGTGCATCATAATCCAAGAGGCAAAGAGTATTATTGGATAGGACTACCAAGACTGGAATGGATGGATACTAAAGGTGAAATTACAGACTTTGAAGCAATCAATGAAGGATACGTATCTATCACACCTATACAATTAGATATGACCTCATATGCTGATTTAGAAAATTTAAGTCATTGGTTAGAAACATAGATGCGATTTGAACGTTGCAAAATGCTCTTTGGTGAAGAGAATTTTAAAAAAATACAAGCTTCTAAAATACTTATATTGGGTGTGGGTGGCGTAGGATCATATGCTTTAGACTGCTTGTATCGTTCTGGTGTTTCTCATATTACTATTGTAGATTACGATATCTATGATGAAAGCAATCGTAATAGACAAATAGGTTCTGATGCTGTAGGCGAAAGTAAAATAGAAACATTGTCCAAACTCTATCCTGAAATACATACAATACATCAACAGATGAATATGGCTTGGGTAGAGCATTTTGATTTTGCACCTTATGATATTATTATAGATGCAGCAGATACTACCAAAGTAAAGATAGAAGTAGCCAAAAAATGTTATAAAAAACTTATTATGTCTGTGGGATCTGCCAAACGTTATGAGACCAATAAGATAGAGGTTTCTTCTATTTGGAAAACCCATGGAGATGCCCTTGCACGTAAAATACGCAATGAACTTAAAAAAGCTAAATTTGATAGAAATTTCACAGTTGTTTTCTCTCCAGAGGAAGACAAATGTAAAGAAAAGGGCTCTTTTGTAGGGGTTACTGGTGCATTTGGATTAACTATTTGTTCTGAAGCAATTAAAAAAATACTCTCATCAAAATAATAGATATCTATTAACTTTTATCTATTTTTTGTATAATAAATATCATTTCATAAAGAAAAGGGGAAAAAATGAAATCAATTTTTAGTACATTTGTAATCACCATAAGTCTCATAGGTTTAGTATCTTGCGCAGACAAGGGATCTCAAACAAAAAATCAAAAAATGTATACATCTTATAAAAATCAGAGCATACAATATGTAAACGATCTTTACAATACAAAATATAAAACATTCAAAAAATACAAAGCAATAGCAGTAAGTATTGATAGTATGGGTAAATGTAGTATAGGCTACTCATTTCATGCCAAAACACAAGCAAAAGCAAATAAAATGGCTATAAAAAAATGTAACGCTTATAAACGTACAGCCGAGTCAACCTGTAAAATATATGCCGTAGGTGATAAGATTATTCACCCACTTTAAGCCAAATATGTCATAGAAAATGCACATTTTTTATAAGGCAATTGCTTATGGAACTTTTGTTCCATTTTCCTATTAGTAGCACTCCTTATTTTCTTTTTCTTTTTTCATAAAAAAATAGAATTATTTTAACTTAATACCGATATAATAAACTCAATTTGTAAACAAAAGGATATGGTTCTATGAGTAAAAACTCAGATATTAAAATCTATGAATACGATGCTGTGATTGTAGGTTCTGGTTTGGCTGGTTTGGCAGCAGCTAAAGAGCTTACTGAGGCAGGGAAAAGAACTGCTGTTATTACGAAACTCCAACCTTTGCGTTCTCACTCTGGTGCGGCACAAGGAGGGATTAATGCAGCACTAGGGAAAGAGGATTCTACTGAATTACATGAATTTGATACGGTAAAAGGTTCTGACTACCTTGCAGACCAAGATTGTGTAGAATTAATGTGTACCAAAGCCCCTGAGACCATTAGATGGGCAGAGAGAATGGGTGCTGTGTTTTCACGTGACAAAGAGGGAGATATTGCTATACGTCCTTTTGGTGGACAGTCTCAACCTCGTGCATGTTATGCGAAAGACAGAACAGGTCTTACACTGCTTCAAACAATTTATGAACAAGCAGACCGTGCAGGAATCGAAGTTTTTGATGAATGGTACGCAGGTGATCTTATTTATAAAGATGGCAAAGTATCGGGTGTTGTTGCTTATGACATTAGCAATACACAACCTGCTATATTTAATGCAAAAGTAACCATGTTTGCTACAGGCGGGAATGGAAGACTGTTTAGGTTTAATTCAAACGCCCATGCCAATACAGGTGATTCTCTTTCTATTGTAGCACGTCATGGCTTACCACTAGAAGATATGGAATTTGTACAGTTCCATCCAAGTGGTTTGGGTGGGTCAGGTGTACTTATCTCAGAAGCTGCTCGTGGAGAAGGTGGACGTCTGTTTAACTCTGAGGGTGAAAGATTTATGACAAAATATGCACCTAATGCTATGGAACTTGCAAGTAGAGATGTTGTAAGTCGTGCTATTATGGAAGAGGTACGTCAAGGACGTGGTGTAGGAAAGGATGGTCAATCAGTCAATATCGACCTAACACACCTAGACCCAGAAATTATTTTAACCCGTCTACCGGAGCTTCGTGAACTTGCCATTGCTTTCCAAGGACAAGATATGCTTAAAGAGCCTATACACATCTCTGCAACTGCACACTATTCTATGGGTGGTATACCTACAAATATTGACTGTCAAGTACAAAAAAATGCTAACGGTGACTTGGTAGAAGGCTTTTATGCGGCAGGAGAGTGTGCTTGTGTTTCTGTACATGGAGCAAACCGTCTTGGGGCAAACTCTGTCTTAGAGGCACTGCTTTTTGGTAGGCATGCTGGTGAGAATATGATAAAAGCACTTGATGAAGGCATCGAGCTACGTCCTGCAACAACAAGTGATGCAGACACAATGATACAAGAAATACATAGCATTAAAACATCTAATGGAAAAGAGTCTGTACCAAAACTTAGAGAAGCACTTCAAATTGGTATGACTGCTGATGCAGGAGTCTTTAGAACCAAAGCATCCTTGACAAAACAATTAGAACTCATTGATGACCTTTTGGTACGCTTTAAAGACATTTATATTGATGATAAATCAGATACCTTTAACACTGATTTACAAGAGGCTATAGAACTCGGACATATGTTGGAGTCTGCAAAATTTGTAGTCGTAGGTGCACTTACCCGCGAAGAGAGTCGTGGTGGACATTACCGTGAAGATTTCCCAAATAGAGATGATGCAAACTTTTTAAAGCATACCTATGCAACGATGGATAAAGCGTTTAATATAACAACAGAATGGGGCGATGTTACACTTGGTAAGTTTGAACCAAAAGAAAGAACATATTAGGAGGTCATAATGAATAAAACTAAAAAAATAACCTTAAAAACATTTAGGTTTAATGCTGAGACAGACTACCTTCCATACTATAAACACTATGAAATGGAAGTAGGTAAAGATGAGCTTATTCTTGACCTTCTTAACCGTATAAAATGGGAACATGATGGAAGCTTTTCATACCGCCGAAGTTGTCGTCATGGTATTTGTGGTGCGTGTGGCATTAAAGTCAATGGCAAAGCGACACTTGCATGTAAGCAAAATGCTTTAGAGCTTGTTGCACTTTTTGGTGATGAGTTGGTTATAGAACCACAAAGTAAAAAACGTGCTGTAAAAGATATGATTATAGACAAAGAAGACTTTTGGAAAAAGCATGATACCGTGTTACCTTATGTCGTTACAGATGTTGATCCACATCCAGAGCATGAAACAAAACAAAGTATTGCAGATTTTAATAACTTTTTAGATTCAGATCTTTGTATTCAGTGTGGTTTATGTTATTACTCATGTCCAGCTGTGGAAGTAAATCCAGACTTTTTAGGGCCTGCTGCCTTTAATTCGGCGTATCGATTTACTGTAGACCCAAGAGATGAGGCTTCTAAAGAACGTCTTGAAATTACAGGTGCTATGGGACAAGGTGTATGGAATTGTGTAAAATGTTTTGAGTGTGCACAAGCCTGTCCAAAAGACATTAATCCTATTGAAAAGATTACAAAACTCCACAATATGGAATTTGTTGCTGGTACGGCTGAGAGCAATGTTGCTACACGTCATGCAGAAGGCTTTGTAAGAAGTATTAAAAAATATGGTCTCTTGGATGAAGCAGATATTGTACTTTATTCTGAAGGTTATTTAGGTATGTTTAAACATCTAGGTACTGCTATTGATATGATGAAATCGGGTAAGATTCATTGGCATTCAGGTATACCATTTATTGATTCTGTACCTAAAATTAAAAATCTTGATGAAGTTCAAAAACTTATTGAAATTTCACAAACCCATACACTGTAAGGAGAGAAGATGAGCACACAATTACATTATGCATTATTTACAGGATGTACGGCAAAGCAGTCCACACCTGAACTTTTATCATCTACACTTGCAGTAGCTGATAAATTGGGTATTAAAATTACGATTTTAGAAGAAGCCTCTTGCTGTGGAGCAAGTCATCTACAAGACTTTGATGAGTTCTTGGCGCATGTGCTTAACGCACGTAATATTTGTTATGCAGAGAAATTAGGTCTTACTATGATTACTATTTGTAATACCTGTCAGCTTAATTCTTTGATGACAAAACATGCCTTAGACTCTGATCCAGATCTCAAAGCACGTGTCAATGAAAAATTAGCAGAAGTCGGACTAGAATACAAAGGAACTTCTGAGATAAAACACTTTTTGTATACGCTTATTGATGAATATGGACTAGAAAACATCAAAGACAAAGTAGAAGTTCCTCTTAGTCATCTCAATATTGCACCATTTTATGGGTGTCACAATATCAGACCATCAGAATTACAAGATGAAGCCAATAATGGTGAAAACCCTTATAACCCTACATCATTAGACAATCTTATTGATGCACTAGAAGGGAACCCAATCAACTATGAAAGCAAAAATAAATGTTGTGGTTTTCATGTAGAATTACAAGATAATCATAGTTCTGAAGTACTTTCAGGCAATGCCCTACTTGATGCGATTGACAATGCAGCAGATATCATGGTAACCCCTTGTCCTCTTTGTCATCTAAAAATGGATACCTATCAAGACAGTATTGCTAAGGTGATGGGACGAGATATGGAACTTCCTGTGTTACATATGCCACAAATGGTTGCATTGGCACTTGGCTGTACAGAAAAAGAGATAGGACTCAATTTTCACGTACAAAAAGCAAAACATCTTTATACACAAGCCTCTTAAAAAACATAAGGTCAACTTTTGACCTTGTGACATTATCTTAGGCTATTCTACTTAAGATACGCATAATTGCTTTTTCGCGTGTGCGCACATCACCCTTGTTCAATTTGTTTGCTTCAAGTGCTTTATTTAAGGCATCCTCTTTCATCGCATATTTCATAATAAAATAGATAGACTCTGCTAAAGTATTTTCAAGCAATGTATTTTTATCTGGTGCAATAGGAATAAAGTATTCATTGTCCCAAAGCACTCCCATACTCAAAAGTGCTAAAGCATCTACCTCTTTTTCTTGTGAAAGATGTGACTGAGGATGGGTAGCTTCTTGGTATTTCACCATAGCTTGTGAAACTTTTGCAGGAATAAACCCACCCTCAACAACAGCAGCCATTTCTATGGCATCACGATAGGGCATGCCCTCTTTCATATTTTTTTCTACTCTCTCATAAAATTTTTCTATCTTTTGTGCTACATCATTTCTAGTGTTTTCCATACTTAATCCTCATTTTATCTTATTTTGAATATAACAAAAGAAACTTTATCTATGCTATAGTATACTTACACTTTTATATTTAAAGGGAAGGTTATGTCATTTTTTGTAACATTCAAAATGTATATTGTTATCATACTCTTTCTCTTTAGCTCTTTTGCTTGTGCTCAAAGTGATAGAAACGATACTGTCATAAAAACAAATCTCACAATCTTTGATACTTTGCATTATGCAGTCTCAAAAAAAGTAGTACGTGGGTCTTACTATTTAGATACTACCATTAGTCGGTGGCTAAGTGGCGATAAAAATATTTCTTGTGTTAGCAAACCACTTCATCCTGATACAAGAGAAAAAGAGATAGATTCATTTTTTCAAAATAGCAGATATTTAAATGAAACAAAAGATATTTTTATTCGTTTACGTCTCAATAGTTATTTTTATTCTAAAAAGAACAATAAATTTAATGTCAGACTCAATGCACAACTTCCTTTTAGTAGAT
>QNZW01000177.1 GCA_003978375.1 Sulfurovum sp. | reverse complement strand
AGTAGAGGCGTATGTGTGGTAAGTGGTGCGGCTATGGGAGTAGATGCTGTGGCACATGAAGGTGCAGGGGCAGAAAATACTATTGCAGTGGTTGCCAATGGCTTAGATATTCGCTACCCAATGATTAACAAAAAACTTATAGAATCTATAGAAAACAAAGGGCTTGTTCTGAGCCAATTTAATGATGGATTTAGAGCTACGGGATGGAGTTTTGTCGTGCGTAATGAATTGGTTGTTGCCTTGGGCGACATGCTTATTGTTACCCAAGCAGATATAGATAGTGGATCGATGCGTTCTGTAGAATATGCGTTAAAAATGGGTAAAGAAATTTTTGTATTGCCTCAACGGTTGGATGAAAGTTTAGGTACTCAGCAATTGTTACTAGAGAAAAAAGCAAAGTCTATAGGAACAATTGAAGCCTTTGTTGCACGTTTTGGAGAAAGTGTTTCTGTAAAAATACAAAAAGATGATTTTTTCTATTTTTGTCAAACCTCTCCCACATTTGATGAGACTGTAAAAAAATTTGGAGAGAGAGTCTACGAGGCTGAACTAGAAGGTATCATCACAATACAGCAAGGTATCGTAAGATTAAACTAAGAACATCTAATCTACTTGTAAAAGTTGCTTAGGGTAAGTGGTATCATTTTCTTCTGTTTTATCTGAACCTTTGATTTCGAAAGTAGCTATTTCGACTTTGGCTACTTCTTGAGCAATTTTAGAGAGCATATTTGCTTTGGTTACTTCGATATTTGCTAAATAAGATGAAATTTTTGCAGTTGCCTTTGCCTTGATCTCTTCGAGTGCTTCTTTGCTACCATGTGTCAATGATTTTGCTGCGTTTGAAATATCTGCTTGCATAGAAGATTTTGTGACTTCTGCAAATGATACAGCCCTAGCCACGTCTGTTTTGGCTACTGATTTGGCTATTTGAATGGCAGCAACATTTTTTGCAACAGTAAGTGCCTCTTGGGGATACTTCATATCTACAGGTGCTTTGAGTTTGCTGAGTTCAACACGTCCTGTTGCTTTTATAATATTTTCTTTTGCTTGTGCTTTGACAACTTCAACAGAAGAGACAGCATCGGCAATAATATTTGCAGCATCAGGACTTAGTTTATCTACAGCTTGGGTAATGAGTGAGATGGCTTTGGCTTTAGTTATCTCAACATCGGCAGTACTCTTTGCAATCTCGCTTAACGCATTGGTTTCTATGATTTTAGTAGCAATAGAATAATTATTTTCAGTACCTTTTTTTTTCGCATACTCTACAGAATCAATTACGGAATTTAATGTAGAAAACATAGCAGCTCTTGCTGTTTCAACTCGTTGTACAGCATTTTCAAGATGTGCCTTAGTAGTAGAACCTACTATTTGATCACCCAAAAGAAAAGCATTACTTATAAGTAAAAATGTAAAGAATGTATATTTCATAATAATATCCTTCTATCATAGAATTTTAACTATTATAATACGATTTATCTATAATTTAGATTGATACAAAGATTATTTATGTAAAAAAATAATATATGCATAAAAGTGTCACCACTAAAGATGACACTGAGAAGATGATTTTATTTAGATGTTTTTATTGCTTTTTTTTCTGTAGAGGCTTTGGGTTTAGTAGAAAGATCTTTTATAAGTTGTTCTAGTGATGATTCTGGAAGCATACCTGCTTGAACGAACTGAACATTTCCTTGCGTATCTAGTGCTACTAAAAAAGGAATACTTCCTCTCCATTGGGCTCTTTGTCTGACATATTCTACAAGTGCTGCTGCACTCTCTTCAGGTACCACGGTATAATTCATGCCTTTTTCTTTGGCAAATGTTTTAAGTTGTGCACTGTTATACCCTTGTACCTCAATGGCAACAATGGCAAGTTTATCTTTATGTTTGTTTTTTAGGTCAATAAGATGTGGAATAGAAGCCAAACATGGTGGGCACTGATGACCAAAAAATTCTAAAAAGATTACTTTTCCTTTCATACCTTCTATATTAAGACCTTGTTCGGTGCCTTTGACTTTATAGGTTTTTCCATTGATGTCTGTCATAGACATAAGAGGTTGTTTTAGATTACTTTCAACTGCATGTACAAAAGTAGAAATTGAGAAAAACAGCAGTAACAACGAGATAAATATTTTTTGCATAAAAAGCCTTTTTTAATTGTATTATACACAAATAAAGATGTATAAATTGTGTAATTTTATCAATTTGCATATAGATTCATACAAAGAACACCTAGAAAAAATTTAAAAGGAGGAAAATTTAAAAGGAGACTTAAAATAGTATATGAACAAGGGGAAAAATATTTTAAGTATTCTAAATGTTCTTGTATAGGTATTGTAAAATATAAAAGTTAACCATATGCAAATAAAGGGTTCAAATAGTATAATAGTACAAATAAACAAAGGATATTTTTAATGATAAGAAAATTTTTATATATTAGTCTATTGTTGCAAGGGTTCTTGTATGCACAAACACTAGAGAAAAAAATAGGTCAAATGCTCATGATAGGATTCCATGGAACATCAGCAGGTGTAGATACGCAAATATGTAAGGATATTCGCCGTTATAATGTCGGAGCCGTGATTTTGTTTGATTATAATCCAGTGAATAAAAATAAGCCTAAAAATATTGCAAATAAAAAACAACTCAAACAACTCACAAAAGAGTTACAAGCGTGTAGTGCAGATGGTAAATTACTCATTGCTGTAGATCAAGAGGGAGGACGGGTACAAAGACTTAAGAGCAAATATGGTTTTTATGGTCATTTTCCTCAGGCCTCAGAAGTAAGGAAAATGGATAAAAAACATATTAAAAAGACCTATCAAAAAATGAGTAAAGAGCTTAAATCTGTAGGTATTAATTATGATTTGGCACCGGTGGTAGACTTGGATATAAATAAACAAAATCATGTGATTCATGGACTGGGTCGATCTTTTGGGAAAGATCCTAAAACAGTAGCATCGTTTGCTTCTGTTTTTATAGATGCTATGCACAAAAATGGAGTGCTTACTTCTTTAAAACACTTTCCTGGACATGGATCTTCTGTGGGAGATACGCATAAAGGGTTTGTAGATGTAACGCAGCTATGGCAAAAACAAGAATTAGAGCCTTATAGATTGCTTAACCATAAAGCAGATACGGTGATGGTAGCCCATGTATTTAATAAAAGACTAGATGCCAAATACCCAGCCACACTCTCTAAAAAAACAGTCAATGGTTTGTTGCGTCAAAAACTTGGTTTTCATGGAGTCGTGATTACGGATGATTTACAAATGGGAGCTATAAGTAAAAAATATGGTCTTAAAAAGACACTGAAATTAGCTATCAATGCAGGAGATGATATTTTGCTTATTGGCAATCAGCTTGATCCAAAAAAGGTAAAAAGTACTAAAAAACTGGTTAATACCATCATCTCTTTAGTCAAATCAGGTGCAATAAAAGAGCAACGCATTGATCAATCTTATGTACGCATACAAACATTAAAAAAGAAATTATAGGAGAGTATAGATGAAAAATATTGTGTATAAAATCGTAAAATATGCCCCACTTATTTGGGCTTTTTATAGAAAATTTAAAAAAAAATAACTTATGACACGGGGAGGAAAAATATTTAATTGGGGCATATTGATACTATTGCTCGGTTTAGTCATAAGCCAAATAGTTTATTATATGCCACAGGTAAGCATATTGAGATATGTATCATATTTTTTGATGCTTGAGGGTATTGTATTTCTTTTTATTTATATGATTGATGATACATATAAAAAAACAAATTCATATCTATGGACTATACTATTGGTGATGGCATTGGTTGTGTTGTATTTTATGCAACGCCATGCCTTGCATCGATTTGATTTTTTTATAGCGGATGCATCAGATTATTATCTCTCTGGGGTGAATAATATTATTAATGGACGAGATATGGGCTTCTTTTTGCCTTTAACTGCAGCCGTTTCTGCTATAGGATTTTTTATTTATGGGTATGATTATGGTCCTTTGATTATGGTCATGATTTATATCTCCTCTTTACCTTTGCTTTATTTTTTGTTTAGAAAAATGGGATTAAATGTAATGTTGAGTTATCTGATGCTTTTTTTTGCAATGTCTGCACCTTTGAGCATTTGGTTTTCAAAAAGTACCTACTCTGAAGCTATTTGGCAAGTACAATTACTTTTACTTGCAGTCATAACGTATCGTATTGCTACAAAAGAAAATATAGGTATAGTTAACTTTATTTCATTATGTCTTATGATGGTACTTGTACCTTTTACAAGAGGCGAAGCTTCCTTGCTTTATGCCGTGGTTATTTTTTTGAGTCTTTATCATTTGTGGAAATTTCATAATCTAAAATCGGCACTTATCATAGCATCAAGTTCACTTTTTTTGGCAATGAGTGTACATTATACACTCAGTTTAAGGGCACACTATCTTTTAAAGTGGCAATATGCTCGTATCATTCCACATATCACAGAGACACAATTGATGGCTATACTTTATGGGGTTTCTCTTTTAATCTTTGCATTGATAGTGCTTGTTTATAGATTTAGAAAAATATTTGATCGTATTAATTTTCCTAAGGTGGTTACTCTTTTATCGTTGCTTGTCAAAATTACTATTTCATATATTTATTATGTCAAAAAAGGGGCAGTTTCACACACATTACTTTTTAAAAATGCCTTAGGATTTAAAAATTTTCTTATTATGAATGAATTGGGTTTTGCTTATGATAGTTTTGGTCTGTTAATTACCATTTTAATAGCCATAGGTTTAATTTTATTGTATTTTAGAGCAATGCAAGGAAATCTTGTCGCTTTGATTGTGGTTGTGTTGTATAGTATTTTTACTTTGCCATTCGTCATGCAAAGTGTAAGTGCTAAAGATATCCATGAAATATTTTTGTATTGGGGACGTTATTATTTTGCGATTATTATGATAGTACATATTTTTGGTTTGGCTTTGGTTGTAAAATCGTTGTATGATTTTTTTGGAAAAATAGTTTTAAATACAACCTATAAATATGTACTTTTTGCAGCCACAATTATAGGAATAGTGTTTTTTTCTATGAGTGCTAAACTTTATACGATAGTAACACAAGAGGCATATTTAGCTAATTCACAAAAATTGATGCCATGGGTATCTCAAAGGGTAGGGCGTAAACCTATAGCAATTGTGTATGATGATGATATTAAATATAATTTACATCATAATAGATCTTACGATGTACATATTTTAGTATATAGAACATTCCCTGTAGCAAAAATTAATGTGAAAAGTTATCAAAAAGTAAAAAGAAGTCAATTGACTCCTAAATTAGTATATAAACCTGATATTTCAAAAGATACATTTTTACTTTGTCTTTCAAAGGAAGTATGTCATTTAGACAATACAATGTTAACGTATGTAGATACACTGGTCTTACCAATTTCATGGAGAGAGCATTATGGTATTTTAAAAAAACCTGAACAGATACACCATGATAATCTTACACAATCAGTGACACATGCATTTACTTTGCATGCAACATTGTATAAAATCAATTCAAAATGATTTTATACATCGGGGGAGGGATAATTCAATAAAAATACAACATCTAAATATACTTTTGAAAATTTTTAATTTTATTATATATAGGATATGAATAATGTTTTATACAACAGATACAACAACACAAGATACGTCGATAGAAGTTTTTGGAAATAAGCAACTCATATGGGGTAGTTTATTGTTGCTACTAAGTCTAACAATGAGTCTTACATCATATTATATGCATGTGAAGATATTATATTATTTGGCTTTTTTTACTTTAATAATAAGCATTATGCTTCTTTTTATAGCAATGGGATATGATTTAGCTAAAACTTTAAAATTATCTTTCTTCTCTGTAACAAGTATTTTAATATTAATCTTAGTGTTATATTTTATCCAACGGCTAGAGTTGCATCATTTTTCTTTTTCTGTGACAGATGCTTCTGACTATTATATTGCAGGAGTATGTTCTGTCAATCGTTTTCAGGATATAGGATTTTTCTTACCATTGACAGCATCATTATCGGCAGTGGGTTTTGTATTGTTTGGATATGCGTATGCACCATTGATAAATGTCATTTTGTATGCTACAACCATACCCATGGTATATTTCATCTATAGAAGATTAGGATTAAATGCTTTAGTAAGTTTGACAATGTTGCTTTTTATTGTCAGTGTACCATTAAGCATTTGGTTCTCTAAAACATCATTCTCGGAACCAATGTGGCAAATGATGTTACTTATGTTTACGCTTATAGCGTACAATATTTTGAGTAAAGAAACTATCCATATAAAAGAGTTAATTGTTTTATATTTTATCGTAATATTGGCACCTTTTATAAGAGGAGAAGGGATATTATATTATGGATTAATTCTGTTTTTAAGTCTATATCATTTTTGGAAATTCACCAATATTAAATCAGCACTTGTTATAGCTTCAAGTTATATATTTTTAGCATTAAGTGTATATGCGACATTGCAAATAAGAGCCCATTATCTATTGGGTTGGCAATTTAGACGTATTATTCCAAAGATTACAGCCACAGAACTTATGAATATTATTGATGTAGCAATTTTATTTGCAATAGGATTATTGTTTTTTCTAAATCGATATAAAAAAGGATTTAAACATATAAAATTACCTTTAATAATCGTTATTTTGTCATTGTTGTTCAAGGTACTTGTAGCCTATATCTTTTCTATAAAAAAACATTTGGCTTTTGAAGATTTACTGTATCTCAATGAATATGGTTTGATGATAGGGAATTTTGGTTTTTTAATCACACTATTGATAATAATTGGATTGATTTTACTCTATATAAGAGCATCTCGTGGAGATATAATATCTCTTACATTGGTTGTCTTGTATACGGTTTTTTATCCTACCTTTGCTATGCAGGGAATAACATTCAATGATGAACATGCAATTTTTCTTTACTGGAATCGTTATTATTTTTCTATTTTTATGATGATACATCTCTTTGCTCTTGGTATTGTGGTAAATGAAATGTATCGGTATTTAAAAACAATAATTTGCGATAAAATATATAGATTTTTAATACTCCTGTTTATGATGCTTATGATAGTGTACGCTTCTGTAGATGGAAAAATATATGATATTGTAACAAAAGAGGCACATCTAAAAAATTCATATAAAATTTTTCCTTGGCTTATTGAAAAAGTTGGACGTAACTCATTAGCAATAGTATATGACGATACGATTAGATATAGACAGCGTACAGGTGTGCATGATGCTAGATATCTTTTGGCAAGAACATTGAGCGTTGCAAAGATTAATGTTAAAGAATTTCAAAAAGTAAGTCCTGAAAAATTAAATCATTCATTGCAATTGCCATTTGATGTGTCTAAAAGAAAATTTTTACTCTGTCTTTCTCAAAAAAAATGTGATTTAGAAAATGAAATTTTATTACCCATAGATATGTTGTATATGCCAATAACATGGAGAAGGCACAATGGCAATATAGCCAAAGCAGAAAAAATGCATTTGAATCTTTATGCAACGCTCTATAAGGTAAATCCAAAATTTAATTTTAATCAAGAAATTTTATTTAAAAAATCTTCATTATTGGCGCCATCGTTACTTGGAAAAGGATGGCGTAAAATTGTTGGTGGTTTAGGTGCGTTGGCATCAAATAATAATGCAAGTTTGAAACTTCCTTATATGAAAAAAGATAAAAAAATAACGTATGTATTGACATTAAACTATGCTATATTAAATGCCTCTAAACACAAGCCTAAAAAAATAACATTTAAACTAGGTGGCAAAGTCATCAAAATAATAGAAGTTCATTCTCCATCGTTTCAAGAATATACGATAGCGCTACCTCAAAAAAATATTTTAGATCAAGATAAAAATCTTGTACTAGACATAGAAACGTCTAAAACAAGGGTGACAAAAGAGGGACATACAATAAAAGACCGCAGAAAACTCGGTATGGCATTGAAAGCATTGAAGATAACAAAAATAGACGAGATAAAATGATTGTTACTCTTTTGTCTTGATAGTATGCTTCTTTGTGTAAATCAGTTTGAAACTGCATCGAATGTAGGGTAGGACCATCTGTGATATGATAACTAATGTTATTTGGAATGAAGGGTTCTATAAAGTGTTTGATAAAGGGATATAATTTAGAAGTAAATGAAAGAGAAGAGAGCCCTTGTGCTCTTATTTGTTCAGAAATTTTGCGGCTATACTTTTGTTTATTTTCTTGTGTAAGAGCATCTATAGTAGTCTCGTGTATCCTATAAGAAGTATGCCATTGATTTTGATGAAAAATATTTAAAAAAGATTCATTTGTATCTGTACTAAGTATGACTTTGTGTTTAAGTGTAAATTTTTTGTCTAAATGTTGAAGAAGTTTTAGTATTTTTTGAGCATTTTCTTGATGAATATTTTGACAATCAATCCATATTTTTTCTAGGGCAGAAAGATTTGTATTTGATAAAAATGTCTCTAAATGCATAGAAGTTGAGATATTGTTATCTAAAATTTCTAAATGATTATTTTTCCATTGTACGTCTACTTCAAAAGATTTAAATCCAAGATATTCAAGCTTTTTTAGTTTTTTTATATAGTAGACATGGGAGGGGAAAATTCTAGAAGATTGATGGCTTTTTAGAAGATATTTTGTATTTTCTCTTTGCCA
>QNZW01000181.1 GCA_003978375.1 Sulfurovum sp. | reverse complement strand
AGCTATGATGAGAGGTTAACAGAAGATACGCTGAGTACAGAGGAGAGACAAGCTTCTATGCTAAAGACCAACCCCAAATATGTACTTAAAAACTACATGCTCCAAGAGGCGATAGATGCAGCGCAAAAAGGTGAGTTTGGTTTAGTGGATGATTTATTCAAAATAGCACAAAACCCTTACGCAGAACACCCAGAGTTTGAACGATGGGCAGGGGTGACACCTGACGTGTTTAAAAATGAGAAGTTGAGTTGTAGTTCGTAATAATGTTGACATATGCATAAAAGTATGATAAAATGTATGATAATTAATCATATATAAGGAGTCTATTATGCTTAGAAAGACGATATCTATAGATGAACACCTTTTTTTAGAGTTAAAGAATGAGGGTGTACTAGAACATTTTAAAAACTTTTCAGACCTGGTATCTAGCTCACTACAAAAAACCATAGAGTCTATGAAAAAAGAAAACTACAAAAAACAGCTAGAAGATATGTCAAAAGACCCTATGGTCGCAGATGATATAGAACAGATACAAGAAGACTTCAGGTATGCAGACTTTGAAGATGATGGAGTATGATGCATTTTAACATCTACTGGGCAAACTTGAACCCAACTATAGGGAGAGAACAAGCAGGACATAGACCTGTGCTTGTCATCTCTAATGACATTGAAAACCAAATGGATATAGTCACTGTTATCCCCATCACTTCACGAAAAAAAGGAAGAAAGATATATCCCAATGAAGTGTTGATAACTTTGAATGACAAAGAGGCTATTTTGCTTTGTCATCAAGTAAGAACCATATCTAAAAGTAGGATAGATGGGAAAATAGATGTTTTGGATGAGGGGATAAAGAGTAAGATTGTTGATGTGCTTTGTATGAGGTTTGGGTAATGAATATAAAATCTTTATTAGAAACAGAACTATGGGATGTAATAGAAAAAAACTATCATAATGAAAATTATACGGGTGCAATAGATGATGCAGTATTTCATATTAGAGATATTATTAGAGAAAAATCAACTTTAGAAAATGATGGTAAAGATTTAATAAATCAAGCTTTTAGTGAAAAAAATCCTAAAATTAAATTAAATAAATTAAGAACAAAGCATGAAAAAAATATTCAGACTGGTGTCCGTGATTCATTACTAGGTATTTGGGGACTAATTAGAAATACAAGAAATCATGAAAAACATGATGATACGATAGAAGATGCTTTTTCTATTATATTGCATATAAATTATTTACTTAAAATTATTGGAAAAGCTAAGAGTTCATTTTCTATAGATGTTTTTATAACAAGTGTCTATGATAAACACTTTGAACAGACAGAAGAATATGCAAAATTATTAGTAAATGAAATACCAAGTAAGCAATTAGAAGATACGATATTTCATTTATATGGCAATATTAAAAATAAAATAAATATTATTGATTCTGGATATTATGATGAGGTTGAGGCATATCTTTTAGATGAAAACTATAGAAATTTTCAATCATTGAAACTAGTTTTTGTTGAAATAATGAATAGGGTAGACGAAAATAGTCGAAAAGAAATTTATATAAAAATGTCTTTAGATTTTAAAACCTTAGATGCATGTATAGAACTTTTTTGGAAAGTGTATTTGATTCTTGAACAATGGGAAGAGCTTGGAAAGCGTATAAAATTACGACTTACTAATATCATTGTTGAAAATTTTGATGATTATGAATTAAAAGAGTACCAAAATAAGATATTTATTGAAGGATGGGACTATTTTGATGATGCTACACAAGCAAAAATTAAAGATTTGTATATTCATGATACTTCGGACTATTATTTAGAAGAATCAAAACTTAAATACAAAGTGAATAGAGTTCCTATAAAAATTCAAGCTCCTTTAAAGATACCTGAAATAGATATAAATGAAGATGAAATACCATTTTAAAATAAGGAATAAAAATGACCCTAGAACAACTACAACAAACCATAAGAGAAGAGGTAGGGGTACTGCTGTATTTTTCTGGAGAGAACTGTAATGTGTGTCATGCTTTGCGACCTAAGTTTAAAGAGGTGTTTGATGTGGAGTTTCCACAGCTTAAGCAGATATACCTTGATGCTCATGATAATGCAGAAATCTCTGCACACTACTCGGTCTTTTCTGTGCCTACTATGCTTGTTTTTATGGATGGTAGGGAGTTTGCACGTGAGGGTAGGAGTGTGAGTTTGTATCAGCTCACAGAGCAGCTAAAACGTCCCTATAAGATGATGACAGAATAGCTTTACTTCTTTGTAATAATAGAGATATTTTCAAACCCTTTTGTTTTTAAAATATCGATAATATCTACAAAATAACGAAACTCTGAGCTCTTGTCCATCTTGAGCGAGATAATATCTTTTTTGGGATCGAGACTCATAAGCTTTTTTTTAATATCTTCAAGAGGAAGTTCATTTTTGTCGTAATAATATCTTCCTTCTTTATCTACAGAGATATAGATACTTTTTTTCTCTTCACTTTGTTTAGAACTTGCACTAGGTATATCTACTTTTATGCTTTGATTGGTCACAAAGGTCGCTGTGGCAAGTACAATGACAAGTAGTACCAGTACAATATCGATGAAGGGTACAACATTCATCTTGCTAAAAGGTTCGCGTCTCATCTTCGTTTTAAATCCTGTGCGATTTCCCATTTGGCTAGAAGCGTATCTACTTTGGTAAGCAGGGCATTATAAAGTACTGTAGCAGGGATGGCAACCACAAGCCCAGCAGCTGTTGCTTTCAGTGCGAGGGCTAGATGTTTCATCACCTCACCAGGATTAATGCTATCTTGTTGTTCACCTATAATATAAAAGGTCAAAATAATGGCAAGTACTGTACCAAGCAATCCAATGTAAGGTGCATTAGAACCAATACTCGCAATGGTAGGTAAACGCTTGGAAAGATCTAGCTCTAGATTGGTTTTGTTACTGTAGTTTTCTACCCTTACGGTACGATAGTATAGTATACGCTCAATGGCAAACCAAAAGGTAATGAAAGAGAGAAAAACAAGCAATCCTATGATTCCATAATCTACAATATTTTTTATTTGCTCTATAGGCATCAATATATCCTCTAAAAATAAATTTAGAAGTATTATATCCAAATAAAATGAGGAAAAAATAAGTGAGTAAAAAATAAAGAATAAGCATTTTTTTTAAATATATTATGTTAACCAATAAATAAAAAAAATAGTAAAAATCTATTTTAATGCACTTAAAAGCCAATTTGAGACACTTTTAAGCATTCTTGCTTAGGGGATTGGATAAAATCTCTTACTATTGATTTAAAGGAAAAAAATGTCTGATTTATTTGAAAATAATGAAAATACGCAAGAGATACTGATTGAAGACAGTATGAAGTCAAGTTATCTTGACTACTCAATGTCAGTCATCGTAGGACGTGCCTTGCCAGATGCACGTGATGGACTAAAACCTGTACACAGAAGAATACTCTATGCCATGGAAGATTTGCATCTTTCTCATAGAAGTCCTTATAAAAAATCAGCACGTATTGTAGGGGATGTCATCGGTAAGTATCATCCTCATGGTGATAACTCTGTTTATGATGCACTTGTACGTATGGCACAAGATTTTTCTATGCAGGCACCATTGATAGATGGTCAAGGAAACTTTGGTTCAGTCGATGGTGACAATGCAGCGGCTATGAGATATACCGAAGCACGTATGACCAAAATTGCAGAAGAGCTTTTAAATGACTTAGACAAAGATACTGTAGATTTTGTACCAAACTATGATGACTCCATGTCTGAGCCAGATGTACTTCCTGCACGTGTTCCAAACTTGCTACTCAATGGTTCTTCTGGTATTGCTGTGGGTATGGCCACCAATATTCCTCCTCATCGTTTAGATGAACTTATAGAGGCACTTATTTTACGTATAGATAATCCTGAATCAACAGTGGAAGATATGATACAAGTTGTTAAAGGTCCAGATTTTCCAACGGGAGGGATTATTTTTGGTAAAAAAGGTATTACAGATGCTTACAATACGGGACGTGGACGTATAAAAATACGTGCAAAAACACATATAGAAGAGACCAAAAGCAAAGAGATTATCATCATTGATGAGCTTCCTTTTCAGGTCAATAAATCCAGACTTATTGAGAATATTGCACAGCTTGTCCGCGATAAGCATATAGAGGGTATTTCAGAAATACGTGATGAATCTGACCGTGAAGGGATGCGTGTAGTCATTGAACTCAAGCGTGATGCGATGAGTGAAATCGTGTTAAACAACCTTTTCAAGCAGACACAAATGCAAGTAACTTTTGGGATTATCATGTTGGCTATTAACAACAAAGAACCAAAAGTATTTAACCTTATGGAACTTTTTGATATTTTTCTAAAACATAGAAAAACAGTTGTCATTCGAAGAACAATTTTTGAACTAGAAAAAGCAAGAGCAAGAGCACATATTTTAGAAGGGCTTAAAATTGCTGTAGATAACATCGATGAGGTAATTAAAATCATTCGTGCTTCAGCAGATGACGTAGAAGCACGTGAAAATCTTATGACACGCTTTAGTCTCTCTGAGATTCAAGCAAAAGCTATTTTGGAGATGAGACTCAGACGTTTAACGGGTCTAGAAATCGAGAAGATTGAAAATGAATTATCTGCACTGCTTAAACTCATTGCCAAACTAGAAGGAATACTTAAAAGTGAAGCAAAAATCAATACTATTATTAGAGAAGAGCTTGTAGAGATAGGAGATAAATATGCCACACCTCGTCGTACAGAAATCGTCGATGATTATGATGATATTGATATTGAAGACCTTATCCCAAATGAGCCTATGGTAGTGACCATTACACACAGAGGATACATCAAGCGTGTTCCTGTGAAAATGTATGAAAAACAGCATCGTGGTGGTAAGGGTAAAACAGCAGTCACAACGTATGATGATGACTTTATAGAGAGTTTCTTTACTTCAAATACGCATGATACACTGATGTTTGTTACCGATCGTGGACAGCTCTATTGGCTAAAAGTGTACCGTATTCCAGAAGGTTCTCGTACAGCCAAAGGTAAAGCAGTGGTAAATCTCATTAATTTACAAAAAGATGAGAAAATTATGGCAATTATCCCTACGACTGACTTCAATGAAGACAAAGGATTGGTATTCTTTACTGAAAATGGTATTGTAAAACGTACAAACCTTTCTGAATACTCAAACATCAGAAGCAATGGTGTAAGAGCAATCAATCTAGATGAAGAAGATGCAATTGTTAGTGCTAGTATCGTGAAGCCAGATACGAAATGGCTCTTTGTAGCGACCAAAAAAGGTCTATGTATTAGATTTAAAGTCGAAGATGCAAGAGAGATAGGACGTGTAGCGCGAGGGGTTACTGCGATTAAGTTTAAAAAAGAGGGTGATTATGTTTGTGGTGCGATTACCATAGAAAATGAAGAAGATGAATTGTTGATGCTCTCAGAAAAAGGTATTGGTAAACGCACCTCTGCTTCAGAGTACCGTGAACAAAATCGTGCAGGAAAAGGTGTCATTTCTATGAAACTTACAGACAAAACAGGAGATGTTGTAGGTGTGGTTGCGGTAGAAGAGACGAAAGATTTGATGTGTTTAACAAGTATTGGTAAAATGATACGTGTAGACATGGAACAAATTAGAAAAGCAGGACGTAATACTTCAGGTGTTAAAGTAGTTTCTGTGGAGAAAAAAGATATTGTTGTCTCCATGGCAAAATGTGAAAAAGAAGAGAAACCTGAAGAGGAAAACTCTGAGAATGAAGGTGCAGAAGAGACACCAAATAATGATAATGCATTAGGATTGGAATAGAAAATATGCAAAAATATAATGTAGCAGTAGTCGGTGCTTCAGGTGCAGTAGGTGAAGAACTTTTTAGGGTTTTAGAAGAGGTGGCATTTCCTATAGCAAACCTTTTGCCTTTGGCTTCTGCAAGAAGTGTTGGTGAAGAGATAGAGTGCCAAGGAAAAGTCTATAAAATAGAAGAGCTTACAGAAGAGGTATTTCAAAATAGAGAGATAGATATTGCCTTTTTTTCAGCAGGTGGTAGCATCTCTGAGAAATATGCAAAATATGCTGTAGAATCAGGGGCTGTGGTGATTGATAATACTTCACACTTTCGTATGGTAGAGGATGTGCCACTTGTGGTGCCAGAAGTCAATCCTGAAGATATTGAGAAGTGGGAAGAGAGAGGCATTATTGCCAACCCTAACTGTTCGACCATACAAATGGTTCAGTTGCTCAAACCTCTGCATGATTTATACGGTATCAAAAGAGTAGACGTAAGTACATACCAAGCTGTCTCTGGTGCAGGAAAAGCAGGGATGGAAGAGCTTGTAATGCAGATGCAATCTTTTTTTAATTTCACATTAGATGACGCGAAAGTAGAAGCATTTGCACATCAAATAGCACTCAATGTGATTCCTCATATTGATGTACCACAAGCCAATGGCTACACCAAAGAAGAGATGAAAATGGTGAATGAGACTAATAAAATCATGCATTCAGACTTTGCAGTTAGTGCTACTTGTGTACGTGTGCCTGTGCTTCGTTCACACTCTGAGTCTATTACCATTACTTTTGATGAGGGTGTCAATGTAGATGTGGATGAAGCTAGAAAAGTACTTGAAGCATTTGAAAATGTGACCGTCATAGATGACATTGCAAACAACAAATACCCAATGCCTATCATCTCGACAGATACAGATGAAACATACGTAGGACGTATACGAAAAGACCTTTATGCAGATAATATTTTGCATATTTGGGGTGTGGCTGATCAAGTGAGAGTAGGGGCTGCTACCAATGCCGTGCGTATTGCACAAAAGTGGATACAATTAGAGGAAGAAGCATAAATGAAGTGGATAGAAAATCTCTTTGAGAGTATTTTGTGGAATACAAGATTTTTTGTGCTTTTGGCTGTTGTCTTTTCAATGCTTGGTGGGATTGCATTGTTTATTGTGGCGAGTGTAGATATTTATGAGGTAGTGCATAATGTCATATCGACCTATGTAAACCATCTACACCCTGAAGACTTTCATGAAACAATCGTCTCAGGACTTATCGGTGCAATAGATTTATATCTTATGGCAGTGGTGATGTTTATTTTTGGTTTTGGTTTGTATGAACTTTTTATCTCAGAAATTGATGTTGCCAAAACACAAGAGGCATCAAAGATACTTGAAATACATTCACTTGATGAACTCAAAGATAAACTTGGAAAAGTGATTGTGATGGTACTTGTGGTTAGTTTTTTTCAGCGTATTTTGCATACAGAATATAATGGAGCAATAGAGATGCTCTATTTTGCAGCATCGATTTTGGGGCTTTCGGTAGCCCTTTATTTTTTACATAAAGGCGGTGACCATTAATGGCAAATAAAATATTTGTAGATGCATGTCTAGGCAAAGAAACACCATACACTCCCGTATGGATGATGAGACAAGCAGGACGTTACCTGCCAGAATATATGAAAGTCAGAGCAGAGGCAGGAAATTTCCTAAACCTCTGTCATGACCCCAAAAAAGCATGTGAAGTGACGCTTCAACCTGTAGACATCGTAGGTGTGGACGCGGCTATTTTGTTTTCAGATATTCTTGTTATCCCAGATGAGATGGGTATGGATTTGTCTTTTGTAAAAGGTGAAGGACCAAAGTTTTCTGACCCATTAAAAAATCAAGCAGATTTAGACAAACTCATCGGTGGTGAAGAAGCTGCCAGTAAGCTTACGTATGTGTATGACACTATCAAACTCATCAAAGAACAACTTGCAGAGGACAAAGCTCTCATTGGTTTTACAGGAGCACCTTGGACTTTGGCAACATACATGATAGAAGGACAAGGCACTAAGACCTATAACATTTGTAAAAAGATGATGTATGCTAACCCTGAGTTACTGCATAATATCCTAGCCAAGGTCACAGAGGTAGTGAAGCTCTATATGGAAAAACAAATAGAAGCAGGGATTGATGTCGTACAAATCTTTGACAGTTGGGCAGCGGCAATTGAGCCAGGAAAATATGACGAATTCTCATGGAAGTATATGGTAGAGATAGCAGACTATCTTAAAGCTAAATACCCACATATTCCTATTATCATGTTCCCTAAAGGCATTCCTGCTTTCATCGAACGTGGATTGGTGTATGGTAACTTCGATGTCTTCGGTGTAGACTGGGGTACACC
>QNZW01000129.1 GCA_003978375.1 Sulfurovum sp. | reverse complement strand
AAAATATAATCACGTCCTAAAAACCAATATCCTTTCTCTAGCCGTTTTTTCATATTTTTAACTCGTGTCGAAAATGTAAAACTTCCATGCTCTTTTTTATAATTTAGAAGATAATTTAATATTTCATTATGTATTGTTATGACCTTATTTTCACTCATATAAATTTCCTTAATCTATTTTTCACTTCACCAATAAATTCACTATACTCACCACAAAAATCCAAATCCAAACTTTTCATCTTCAATCTAACCATATCATCTCCTATTCCAAGTTTTAAATCATCATTCACGTCAAACAAATGCTTTGGATATAAAAGCATCGTATCGTTAATACGAAAATTTTTACCATAAACATACATTTGATATTTATCATCACGTTTTAGCTCTTTTCTACTATTTACCTTTTTATATTTAGTATCAATAATTGTAGTTCTAGTCACTATATCTGGCTTTAATTTCAAACTACCATAGTTCTTTTCAACTTGTAACTGTGTAGAACTATCTATCACTCCATACAACCTACCCACAAACTTCTCAAACACCTCTGCCATATCAAACAAAAAAGCAAAACTTTTGTCTGTACTCTTTTGCGTCATGGGTATAAGTTTTTGTAGTATCATAAGTGCCACTTCATAACTCTTTTTGTATCTGCTGTTCATACGGTCAAAATGTATGTTGAGTCTTTTTAAATCTACATTAAAATACTCCACTTCATCAAGCACAACTTCACATCTATGTAAGTTGGAATAAGAGCTAAACTTTTTAAATATCCGTATAGCATAAAGAAAAAATTGGTTAAGTTCATTGTCCATACTAAATTCATCAAATTCACAATAGATATTTTGCTGATAAAGGTTATTAAAATTTTGCTCTATGATATACTTTCCACGTAAGACTTTTAAATTTTCCTGCATGGTGATGTACTGTTTAAATACTCCTCGTTTAAACTCATCAAGTAAAGCATCTGAAAAAAATCTGATAAAAAGTTCAAATATTGTATGCTCCTTATTATCTGCAATTAATAAGTCTTCATTTTTTAAGTTGATATCATAGGCGTATATAAGCATATAGATGAAGGTATTTAAATTTTGATCATTTTCATTTGTAATTTTGGGAATGATGAAGTAATTTTCATTATTGATAAACAAAAAACCACAATAATTTTTAGGTCTTATACCATCAAATCTTGTTTCAAAATAAGTATGCAGGTTTTTTTTGTCTTGTATATGTTCTTCTAGTTCTTTAGGAATATTTTGATTTTCTGTAAGATAATGCATGTTTCCCTTCTTTCTGACTAGTTTTCAAAAAATCTATCAGCATTTATACTTTTTTCTCTATCGATACTTCCAATAAACTAAGAAATTGTTCTTCTAATTTTTCACTCACCCTAAAACTAGCTTTTTTTGCACTATAATAAATTTCTAATATTTCATCTTCAGGTAAAGATTTTTTCTTATGGTTTAAAAGAAGCAACCCTAAAAAACCCATTATATTGATACCCATGTTTCTAGCTATTTTTCTACCTTTTTTTTCATCTATAATAAGTGATAAATTCATCTCTTTTGCTAATACAATAGCTTCAGATTCTCCTGGATCCAAACTTCGAGATAAAAGCTTATATAGTCTCTTATCTTCTATCATTTTTTTTATGAAAAATGAAGATTCTAAAGTAATATTCTCTTCTACCACTATCTCGTCATATACTTTATGAGGGATAAATACTTCGTCAAAAATATTTTTTAAGATATCCAATCTCTTTATATTTAAAAGGATAATAACTGTTGTACTATCACTAATTATTACATTCACTATAGAAATGCCTCAATACCTTTTAAATCTTCTTCCAAATCATAATCTGTTACTGGGATATTCACCAACTCCAAATATGCCATTGTCTCTTTTTTACTCAGTTTTAATGCCAATGCTAATTGTCCTAATGATATATCGCCTTGATTAAACGCTTTCAAAACAATACTCTCCATCAAACCATGATTTAACACACTGTCATTAAATGTAGTTGCTATGCCTAGAGGCTTACCTCTTTTTGTAATCATAACAAACTCATTACTCTCTAAAGGTTTAGTAAATGAAGCAGGATTTAATTGTAAATCTCGTATTCCAACTGTCTGCATAGATTTTCCTTGTACTATTATTTATAAGTACATTATAGAATAGTTTTATTAATTATAGATAAATCATACATCAATCAACTAAGAGTTCCAAAAACGCCTCACCATATCTTTCAAACTTCACCTCACCTATACCATGCACCTCTAACATCTCTTCTTTATTTTGAGGTACTTTACTTGAGAGGTCTTTAAGGGTCTTGTCTGAAAATACGATGTAAGGAGGGATGCCTTTTTGGGAGGCTATTTGTGTTCTTAAAGTGCGTAATTTATCATACATCTCTACGTCATAGTCATCAAAGTAAGTTACTTTCTTTTTGATTTCTGCTTTTTGTACGGTGAGTCTCTCTTTTTTAAGGTCTATACTGTGTGCACCTTTGATGACTTCTGCACCGAACTCTGTCAACTTATACACTTTAAACTCACCTATAGCAACTGCTCCAAGCTCTAAAAGCTTGTCACCTATTGTTAACCATTGGTTCTTTGTATACTCTTCTCCTATGCCATAGACTGACAAGTTGTCATGTCCATTTTGTAAAACACGTTGTTCTTTACTTCCTCTAAGTACATCTATCACATAATGCAATCCAAAACTCTGTTCAGTTCTAAGCATGGTAGAGAGTAATTTCCTTGAGGCTGTGGTGATGTCAATCTTTTGTGTTTCTGTTATGGTACAGTTGTCACATTTACTCTCACATGATTTTATATGGTCATCAAAATAAGCTGCAATACTTTGATGTCTACAGTTCTCAGAATTGGCAAATCTGACCATAGCATCTAACTTATTAAATGCATGTTGTTTATAAGGTGTCTCCGGTAAATCTTCTATAAATGTTTTTTGTTGCACAATATCTTGTGAAGAGAAAAGTAACAAAGTCTCAGCTTCCAATCCATCCCGCCCTGCACGACCTATCTCTTGATAAAAGTTTTCTATAGTCTTTGGTAGTGTCATATGTACTACAAAACGTATATTGGACTTATCTATGCCCATCCCAAAAGCAATGGTCGCTACAACTATCTGCACACGATCAGCTACAAAGTCTGCATAGGTGTTGTTTTTCTCTTCTGTTGGAAGACCTGCGTGATATGCTTTGGCTTCTATACCTTTGCCTTGCAAAAAAGAGGCGATGGCTTCGGTAGATTTACGCGAGAGTGTATAGATGATACCAGATTCGTCCGTATGAAGTTTCAAAAATTCTAAAAGCTGTTGCCTTCCATCTTTGATGCGATGTCGTGCATGAATAGTAAGGTTTTCTCTAAAAAGCGATCCCCTAACACGCTTAGGATTAACCAAGCCTAAATTGGTCGCAATATCTTGCTCTACTGCATGTGTTGCTGTGGCAGTAAATGCGGCTATGGGTGTCGTAGAAAATTGTTCTTTGAGTAGTGATAAACGTCTGTAATTCTCCCTAAATTCATGTCCCCATTCAGAAACACAATGTGCCTCATCTATCACAAAAAAATTAATAGTAAGTTGATGTAAAAGATTTAAAAAATATGCATTGGTCAAACGCTCGGGTGCCACATAAAGTAATCTTATCTCTCCCCTATGAAGCTGTGCTTCAATCTCTTGACTCTCCTCTAGTGTTTGCATAGAAGAGAGCATTGCTGCAGGGATATCATTAGACTGTAATGCCACGACTTGGTCATGCATCAATGCAAGTAATGGAGAAACAACAACAGTTACGCCCTCCATCAATAGTGTAGGCAACTGATAACATAATGACTTTCCCCCTCCTGTAGGAAGTATCATCAATATATCTTCTTTGTTAACAATGGCATCTACCACTTCTTCTTGCAAAGGTCTAAAACTGTCATGTCCAAAATAGTGTTGTAGGGTTTCTAATGTATTCATGCTAGAAGTGTAGCAGGTTATGGCTAGAAAAATCAAAAATATGTCAAATTGACATATTTTTATTACTGGCTTAAGTTCGCCATATATTTCATCACATGAAAAATAACATTCTGTTCTATCACACCAGAAAGTAATTGCGAACCTGGCCCCTTGGCATAAATAGCTACATCTTCACCACTATGTGTTTCATACTCTAATGGAACCATTGCTTCTTGATAAAATCCAGATCTTTGTGTATTTACCTTAGTTAAATCTACACGTCCTTGTCTGTGTATTTTTGATTCATAACCTTTATCTGCATCCCTTTCCTTGCCACGGTTTCTAAACCCACGTCCATTAGCATAGCTTAGTGTTGTATATGGTAGTCCATCTGATCCTACCTCATCTTTATGCTTAGCGTATCCATGTTTATCTACACTTCTTACTTTTCCTAAAATCGGATTACCTCGCTTAGGGTACCCTGCCATTGTAAAAACATGTGAATGATCTGCTGTAACAATAAGTAGCGTATTTTCATCCGAAGTTATTTTATCTGCTATGGATACAGCCTTAGAAAGTGCGATAGTATCTGTTAATGCATTAAAGGCATTTCCTACATGATGTGCAAGATCTATACGCCCAGCTTCCACAACTAACACAAAACCTTTTTTATTTTTACTTAAGATCTCAATTGCTTTTTCTGTCATCTGGGATAAAGAAGGCTCTCCTTTCACATCATTTTTTCTATCGGCTTCATAGTGCATATGTGAAGCATTAAAGAGTCCAAACAGCTGAGATGTATTTTTAGGATTTACACGATTAAATGCTTTTAATGTTTCTACATACTTGCCCTCTTTATGTGCTTTTTTCCATGCTGCTCTTAGATCACGTCCATCATTTCTTTTTCCTTTTTGACCCTCTATATCCGTCATTGTTTTAGGCATGAATTCTCGTCTTCCCCCACCCAATGCTACATCGATACCATCTCCATAACGAAATGACAAAAATTGTCTTGCAATGTCTTTACATCCTTGTTTTATTGCTTCTTTTGACAACATACTGTCATCTTCCCAATTGCGTTCTGGTATGTGCGCATATGTAGAAGCTGGTGTTGCATGTGTCAATCTAGTTGTGGTTACAATTCCTGTTGACAATCCTTTCATTTCTGCAAGTTCAAGAAGTGTCGTAAGTTCTTTGCCCTTTGCACTAGCACAATCTGCACGAACGGCTTTATCGTTGAGACTTAAAAGTCCCATTTTGGTTTTTACTCCTGTGATAATTGCTGTCATTGTACCTGCCGAATCTGGTGTTTGGGCATTTGTATTATATGTTTTAGCAAGACCAACGCTAGGGAATGTATCAAAACTTAATTGATTTTCTTCTCCACTATGTCCTTTGTTTTGTCCTTCTAAGATACGTGCAGCAGTTACAGTAGAAATACTCATACCATCACCAATAAAAAGTATAATATTTTTAGCTTTTCCACGCTGTGTAGTATATTTTTTAACAAGTGCTTTTTGTAGTTGTTTTTGCCCATTTTTATACCAAATATTATTTCTTTGTGTCACTACCGTAGGTGTGTCTGTCAAAGGTGCACATCCTACAAGTAATATATATACACCCATACTTACTAAAAGCATTTTAAACATCTATGAGCCTTTTTTATCGAAAGATATACCCCACACCCCACACAGGATGAAAGTAGTTCTCTTCATTTTTTAAGTCTATCTTGTTTTTTAGACGATTAATAGCAACATTAACCGCCTTATCATTGATTCCTTCTGCTTCAACACCCCATACTTCATTGCGTAAAAATTCTCTCGTAAGAGGTTTATCGATATGCTTCATACACGTATACAAAAGATTAAATTCTAATTTTGTGAGAGATATCAATTTATTTTCTATAAAAAGATCTTTTTTTACAAGGTCTATTGTGAGTTTTTTATATTTAAGTCGTGCTTGTTTTTGTAATGCCCCCGAACGTTGAAGTAACGCTTTTACACGAAGCATTAACTCTTTTGGAGAAAAGGGTTTTCCCATATAGTCATCTCCTCCAGCATCAAATCCCTCTTCAAGCTCTGAGCTTTTTGTTTTTGCTGTCAAAAATATAACGGGTATATCATATCCTATATCACGTAAATAAGCAACAAATTCACTGCCTTCCGTGCCAGGTAAATTTCTATCAACTATCATCAAAGAGGGTATCTCTTCTTCTAAAAATCGTTCTACATTTTCAGTAGACAAAAAACCTGTTACTGCGTACCCCTCTTTATTGAGATGATACTCTATAAGCTCTAATATATCTTCCTCATCTTCTATGACGACTATCTCAATCTCTTTTTGCATGGAAAAATTATAACATTAAATTATTCTTTTTTGTCCTAAACTGCAAAACCTTTAATAACAAAAAAGATAATCGCTGACAGTACTGCTGCTGCAGGTACAGTGATTACCCATGCTGCTATAATCTTTTTTACCATGCCACGCTTTACATAGTTTTCACGTAGGCTACGCTTGAGACTCTTTGCCTTTTTTTTCTGTCTTTTATGTGCTTCCATAAGTTCTAATTTTTTAACAGGATCATCATTACTACATGCATCAAGTTCTGCTTTAAGTTTTTTTTGTTTTTCTATTTCAATTTGAAGTTTTTCTTGTTTGATATTGGTCTCTTTGCTATCTAGCCATTCTCTTAAAAATCCTACACCAAAAATGGCACCTACTGCAATATGTGTAGAAGAGACAGGCAATCCTAATTGCGAAGCAATGACAACAGTAATTGCTGCTGCCATCATAATAGAAAATGCACGCATTTGATCAAGTTCGGTTATTTCAGAGCCAACTGTTCTGATGAGTCTTGGACCAAAAAGTGCTAATCCTATAGAGATACCTAATCCTCCTACCACCATTACCCATAAAGGAATAGTTGCTTTTTTAGCAACTGTAAGGTGCATCAATGCATCATTGACTGCAGCCAATGGGCCTACAGCATTAGCAACATCATTAGCACCATGTGCAAAAGAGAGTAAGGCAGCAGCGAAAATAAGTGGTATTGTAAAAAGAAGGTTAATTGTTTCTCTTGAATTATCCATACCTTTAACTTTATTGGCTATTTTAGGTTTGACAATCCCAAAAGTAATACCTGCACCTATCACACCAAAAAGAAGTGCTATAAATATACTAGGTTTTTTTGTTTGTGGTAAAAAAGAGAGGATATGCACAATTGTTGGCCATACTTTTTTAAGTCCTTTGATGGTCAAATAGGTAATAAATGCTGCCGCCATCAAAGCTACCAAAATAGGAACAATTTTTTTAGCTGCATTTAATTTATCTTCTTTGTATACAATTTGTGATTTAATAATATAAAGAAAAATAGCTGCTATGACACCACCAAGCACAGGAGAAATAACCCAAGAAGCAGCTATTTTCCCCATAGTAGTCCATGAGACAATCGCAAATCCTCCTGCAGCTACACCCGCGCCCAGTACACCTCCTACAATAGAGTGTGTAGTAGAAACCGGTGCTTTAAGCCATGTAGCAAGATTAAGCCAAAGTGCCGCAGCTAAAAGTGCTGCTGACATCGCATAAACAAATATCATAGGATCATTTCCAAAAGCTGCTGGATCAATAATGCCTTTTTTTATAGTTCCTACCACATCGCCACCAGCGATAAGTGCACCAACTGTTTCAAAAATAGAAGCAACAAGAATAGCACCACCTATAGTGAGTGCACCAGATCCTACAGCAGGCCCCACATTATTGGCCACATCATTCGCACCAATGTTCATCGCCATATAAGCACCAAATATGGCTGCTATAACCAAATATTTCCCATGTTCTATACCTATAGACAATTGACTGGCATAAAAAGCCACTGCAAATACAAATCCCGCTGACATTATCATTTTAAACGTGTTGTGCATTGATTTTCCTTCATTATTCAATATAATGAAAGTATAGGTAAAAAGTATTACAATTTGGTTACCAAATTGTAATCAAATGCATTAGGTATAAAAAGATGGGTGAAAACCCATCTGCAAAAGTGAGATTTTAAAACTTAACAATAACATCTAGCTGAACACGTTTGTAATCAGCCTCTATATCTGTTTTGCTTTTACTTGCATACAATGTATCAAAAAAGAAGTTACCTGCGAGATAGAGGCTTTTATCCATTTTATATTTTGCTCTTATCGCATGACCTTTCGCCCCAGTACCACCACCAAAATTATCTGAGTCAGAATATGCACCAAGTGTTGCATCTTCTTGAAGGTTTGTATATGAGTATTTTACTTGCCAGTCACCAACATATTTTGCTTTCCCTAGCTGAACACCAAAATCGTACCCAAAGTTATTATCGTCTGTAGCAAAGTTATATGTCATACCTACTGCCATTTTCAATGACTTACCAAATATATCTTTCAATTGTAATTCACCAAATCCTTCTACAATATGATAATCATTTGCATATATACCATTTATCAAAGTATTACCCTTGCTTTTACCAAAAAGTGCGGTGTTCCCTTTTAGTCCATCATAGTAATAGATACCAGCACCTACATTAAGTTTCGCAGAATTTAATTTGGTTCTATATACATATTGTGCTAAAAAAAGATTAACATTATCTCTAGCTTCAGATGCTTCTTCTAAAGTGGGTTGGTTCGCACCAAATGTGATAATCTTTGTGTCATCTTTGTACTGATAATTCACTCCATTCATTGAAACGTCGTTATCCCAAACAAGTTGTGATTTGATAGGTCTGTACATCATGTAAGGTTGTCTACCTATGCTATACGTAGAGTTACCTGTCTTATATTTAAATCCTAAAACATTAAATCTAAGTGATTGCAAAAAATAATCTTTCAAAGGCTTATCATCAAGAAATGTTTGGTTTCCTGAAGTTGGATTTGCAAAACCACTTCTCATACCAACTTCAAATTGAAAATCATCTATTAAATCAATCTTTGCACCGAGTCTTAAGCGATATCTATTTCTATATTTATTGTGTTTATCGTCTCTTTCTATGCTTTCATACCTTAGTCTTAAGTCATTTTTTAAATGCACTCTATCAAAAATACTACTCTGTTTAACTTCTATTGGTGCATCAACTGATAGTTCCTGTGAGGTTATGTCTCCGTCAGCTAGTACCAGTGTACCTACTGCCACTGTTGATAGTATGATTTGTTTCATGTTTACCATCCTCGTTTCATTTAAGATATTGGAAGTATAAAGAAATTTAGTTACAAATTGATTACAATATACTATCAAAAACAATTACTCATTAGGATATGCAGAAAATTTAGCACCTTTGCTTTCCAAAAACTCTACCATTTTCTTTTGACCTAGTTTTTTAGCATAATCTTTGGGAGCCATGCCAGAGCAATCTGTAACATTAATATCTCCTCCATTATTTAAAAGGATTTTCATCATATCCAAATCAGAAAAACAAGCAGCTAACATCACTGGTGTAATACCTGATTTTCGCGTAGTGGTGTTAAGTTCAAACCCTTGGTCTATACAAAATTGTATGATATCTTTCCGTTTAAATTTAATAGCCATATCTAAGGCTGATATGCCATCTGCATCTCTTTGTGTCAATGCAATACCGTTTTCTAAAAAAAATTCTATCATCTCTAAAGAGGCATATTT
>QNZW01000077.1 GCA_003978375.1 Sulfurovum sp. | reverse complement strand
TTTTTTAAAAAATCATTTTTATCTTCCTGCTTAAAGTTTAATGTACTTATAACATAGTCATATTCTATACCTTGTATTTTATAGCGAGGACGTTTGAGATTAAAATGACTAATGTGCTGTGCATCATAAGCATTGATTACTCTATTATAAGATGATTCTGTTGTGCAATGAAGATAGTATGTTGTCTCTTGTTTTTTGCAAAAATCACTTAGATGTGGAATGAATGTATGGTCGTCATCTACAAAGTGAACAATACGCTGACCAGGTTCATTTTGAATAATTTGTAAAAGTTGGTTAAGTTTATCTTTTTCTATAGGTTTCATAAGATATTTTATCTAAAAAATCAGCCAAAAATTGTATAATAGCTGTAATTTATGTCATTCTAAATGACAGATGTGTAATCATGAAAAATTAGTTAAGGCAAAGACAGATGCAACGCAAGAAGATATATAATCCAGACTCAGAAGAAAAAACAAGTGAACGTAAAATATTTGGTGGAAATCCTACTGGTATCTTTGAACTTAATGATATCAAATATCAGTGGGCCTATAATTTATGGGAGATGATGTTAAACAACACATGGTTTCCTAAAGAAGTAGATATGACCCGGGATGTTAATGACTATAAACACCTTACAGATGCAGAAAAATCTGCATATGATAAGGTATTAGCGCAGCTTATTTTTATGGATTCTTTGCAAACAAATAATATTATAGATAATTTAAATCCGTTTATTACCTCACCAGAGGTTAATCTTATTTTGGTGCGTCAAGCATTTGAAGAAGCGTTACACTCACAAAGTTATGCCGTGATGGTAGATAGTATTTCGACAAACTCTCAAGAGATTTATGAGCTTTGGAGAAAAGATATGAAGCTTAAAACAAAAAATGATGCCATAGCAAGCGTTTATGAAGAGTTGTCAATGAATCCAACGGATACAAATATCGTAAAAGCGATGTTTGCCAATCAAATACTAGAAGGAATTTATTTTTATAGTGGGTTTGCATATCTTTATACCCTTGCGCGTTCTGATAAGATGCTAGGAACAGCACAAATGATACGGTTTATCCAAAGAGATGAAGTCACACACCTTTTACTTTTTCAAAATATGATAAATACGACCAAAAAAGAGCGCCCTGAGCTCTTTACCAAAGCCTTAGAAGAAGAAGTGTATGAGATGTTTAGATCTGCTGTTAAATTAGAATCTGAATGGGGTGCATATATTACACAAGGGCAAATCCTTGGGCTCACTGATGAAATTATTGAACAATATATTCAATACTTGGCTGACAAACGATTAAACGCCGTAGGTATGCAAAAATTATATCACGTAGAACACCCTATCAAATGGGTTGATAATTTTTCACAGTTTAATGATCAAAAAACAAACTTTTTTGAAGGAAATGTAACCAACTATTCTAAAGGAAGTTTGGATTTAGATGATTTTTAAAAGGCATGATAATGACATCTAAAAAAAAATCTCTACCTGTTACAACGTTACAACTAACGACGCATAAACGGTACCAAGAAAACCTTGATACCTTGATAACCTATTTACAAATGTATAAAGAAAAGCACATAGTCGTTGTTCCAGAAGTATTTCTTACAGGATTTGATTATGAGCATATGTTAACCGCTGCAAAATTTTCAGCTAATGCCCTCAAAACATTAAAAAAAGAGGTGAAAGAGCAGATAGTTGTTCTTACACTTATTTTTGAAGATGGAGATGAATTTATCAATCAAGCAGTAGTCATTCATAAACATAAAGTAATTCACAAACAAAGCAAAGTGAAGCTTTTTAAGCTTGGCAATGAAGATTTGTATTTTCGTGAAGGTAAAATCAAAAAAGTGAAACCTTTTGAGATAGAAGGTGTCAAGTATGCAATACTTATTTGTTTTGAATTGCGGTTTAAAATATTATGGCAACAGATTGAAGGGGCGGATGTTGTGCTTATTCCTTCGCGTTGGGGGAAATTGCGTAAAATACATCTAGAAGTGCTTTCACGTGCATTGGCAATAATGAATCAATGTTATGTGGTGGTATCAAATAGTGCCAATATAGATATGGCAAGTTCTTCAGCAATTATTACTCCATCAGGAGATGTTACCCTTAATGATAAACAAAAAATCATAAAAGGTAATATTGATTTTAGGGAAATCAAAAAAGTACGCCGTTATATTGTAATGGACTAAAGGAAAAAAATGAATAAAAGTTTGGGATTATGGACAATTGCTTTATTGGCAATACTCAGTGCAAAAGAGATTGAAATGCAAATAAAAGCATGTGAACAAGGAGATGCCCAAAGTTGTTATGAAGCAGGTATTTTACTAGCTACAGGTGAAAACGCTGAAGATCAAGAGAAAAAAAGTTTAGGATTAGAATATATACGAAAAGCATGTAAATTTTCAGTAGGAGAAGCATGTGATTTTATGGGAGATAATTACTATAAAGACAAACACTATCAAGCGGCCAAGCCCTATTTGGAAGCATCATGCAAAAAAGGTAGTGTCACTGCATGTGAAGCAATGGGAACGATGTATAGAGATGCCCAAGAAGTGAAACAAAATGATTTAAAATCAAAATATTTTTATGAAAAAGCTTGTTTACTAAAAAGTGCAGATGCTTGTATTAATATTGCGATTATGTATAGGGGAGGATTTGGTGTCCCTATAGACAGGGCACAAGAGAAACGTTATTATAAAAAAGCTTGTGAGGCAGGTAGTAAAGTAGGATGTAAAAGCTTTACAAAAATGGACAACAAAGATAAAGGGATAGAAGAACCAGGGCTATTTGATAGATTAAAAAGCTTATTTAACTAGAGTTTAGATAGAATTTCTGCAATGAGCAAAGCCGTGGAATATTAACAATATGATAAAAAATAGAAATAGACAAAATCTTGTCAATGAAATAGAAAAACATTTTAAACTTGATGCCCATATAAAAGAGGCATTTTTAGCTGTAGACAGAGAGATTTTTGTGCCTAATGAATTTAAACACCTCTCTTATCAATTGGAGGCACTTCCTTTGGCGGCAAGTCAATGGATATCTTCACCACTTACTGTGGCAAAAATGACACAACATCTTGAACTCAAAGGTATAGACTCTATACTAGAAGTGGGATGTGGGTCAGGATACCAAGCCGCAATTTTAAGTAAAATATGTCGTAGAGTATTTACTATAGAGCGTATTGATGAACTTTTAAAAGTAGCAAAAAAACGTTTTGTTGAGCATGAAATGCACAATATCATAACACGTTTTGATGATGGACAAAGAGGATGGAAACAGTATGCTCCTTATGAAAGGATTTTGTTTTCTGCAACAGCCAAAAAGATTCCGAAGATACTTTTTGAACAACTGACCGAAGGTGGTATCTTGATTGCACCCATAGAAGAAGCAGAAAATTATCACATTATTACGCGTTTTTATAAAAAGAATGGACGCATTACTTCAGAAGCAATTGAGCAATGTCTTTTTGTCCCAATCCTAGATGGAACACAAAAGTAAAGTATAGGGTATGACATTTTTCATAAAAATTATGTTATGATTTACAAAACTGTAAAGAAGGTTTAAACAATGGAAAAACTAATGAAACCTGCAGAATATGCCAAGGAATTGGGAATTTCGCGACAAGCTGTCTATGCAAAAATAAAAAAAGGTATTCTAAAATCTAAAAATGTAGAAGGAAAACTTTACATTCTTATTGACAACACCGTTAAGAATGATGTTTCTAGTATTCAAAATACCACGACAAACAAAACAAAAGAAGTACAAACAAATTCTCCTTCTAAATTACCCAATTATGAAGTATTATTACAAGCGAAAGATGAAACGATTTCTGTGCTTAAGGGTACTGTGAAGGAACTAAAAAAATCTAACAAACAGATTTCAACAACACTCAAAGGAGAGATAAATCTCTTAAAAGAGGCATTTTATGAGATGCGTACACTCTATGCACAACGGTTAGAACGAAAAAAATCTTCAGAAATAGAGGTTGCCACAGAGGATGAGAGTATTGAGGTACAAGAAGATTCTTGGATAGGTTTGAAAAAGTTTTTTAAACAGCAGGGTGTTAAAAAAGAAAAACAACAACAAAAAATCATTAAACGTTTTAAAAAAGCATATAAAAAAGGGGATGAACGCTTTGCGATGATTGGCAATAAATTAAAGTTAAATGCAACAAAAACATATAAGGACTTATTAAAATAATATGCAGATAATTAAAAATTTTTCAAAAGAGTATAGTCTTTTTTTGGCTATTTTCGTCTATGTAGGCATTGGTTATTTTGAACATACGCTTTCTGCGACTACCTTAGGTAATTTATTGGGTTTAGGTATTTTATTTGTAGCCATTATTTATTCTGCTATGGCTGTAGCACATCATGCAGAAATGCTTGCAGAAAAATTTGGAGAGCCCTACGGTACGCTTATTCTTACTATGTCTGCTGTGATTGTGGAGATAGTTATTATCGTTATTATGATGATACATGCAGGAAGTCCTGTTATGGCGAGAGACACTATCTATTCTGCGATTATGTTAGACATTAATGGTTTATTGGGTATAGCCGCTATTATTGGAGGATTAAAATATGGAGAACAGCCTTATAATGTAGATTCCTCTAACTCTTATCTTTCTATGTTGTTAGTAGCCATAGGGATTGCCATGGTGTTGCCACATTTTATTAATCCTGTACATCATGATATGTTTATGTTGTTTATAGTAGTGATGTTTTTATTGCTTTATGTTGTTTTTACACGTATACAACTCACATCGCATAAATACTTTTTTGAACATCATATCAAAGATGAAATTTGTGATGAGTTTGATGCTGCTTGTATGGCAAAAGATACACATATAAATGCATGGTATCATGCATTTATTTTGGTTGCCTCTATAGTCATTATAGGTGTACTTGCAGAGATACTTTCTTTGTTTATGGAAAATACTTTACGTATATTTGAATTGCCTGTAGCAATTGGTGCAGTAGGTGTAGCAGTAATTTCAGCAGCACCTGAACTTATTACAGCAGTACGAGCAGCGGTAGATAATCGTATGCAAACAGTAATCAATATAGCACTTGGTGCATCTTTGGCAACCATTTTGTTAACCATTCCTGCTGTAATTTTAGTGTCACACACTATGGGCATGGCATTAAATCTTTCATTGACACCTATTCAGATGGTAATGTTAGGATTAACATTGCTTGTAAGTATTGTCAACTTTAATGATGGTGAGACCAATGTGCTTGAAGGATTTTTACACTTTATTTTGTTTGTAGTCTTTGTCTTTTTATTGTTTGTTTAGAGATCCCCTTAAATAAATAAAGTGAGTAGTTTTTTCAATGCATCTTCATCTGTAAAAATAGTCATATACCGTATGTTATAGCTAGAGAGATGTTGTTGTATTTTTTCATCATTTTCTTTGAGTTTATTTAAGTAATTTTGGAAGGTCTGTTTTTCAAAATATGTTTCTAGTTTTTTATTGTTTTTGGGATTATGGAGCAATGTTTCTCCTAAAGGTTTAGGAGTTTCTTCTTCTCTGTGGCGTATGATAATAGCAATGACTTCATGTTTTTGTGCCAAAAGAGAGAGATCAACAAATTCTAAAAAGTCTCCTAAAACAAATACCAATGAAGGTTTGTGTATACGAATAAAAAGATTGTCAATAGAGGCTTGATATTTTAGCGTGGTACCTAGCAACGGCGTCTCAAAAAGCGTTTTTGAAAATTGCTCTATAGCATAAAGTTGTTTTGTTGGAACTTGGGCATAGGTAAGGTTTTGTGTGTAACAAATACCTGTAAAAAGATCATTATTTCGTTGTGTAGCATATGCTAAAAGTGTGGCTACCTCAGTAAGCTTTTTTTGTTTGCTGTTTCCTGAACCAAAATAGAGGCTTGCATCCATTAATGTGGCTACGACAACAGAGAGTTCACGATTGGCATGAAGTTCTTTTATATAGGGTTTTTTAAGCTTTGCAGTAATCATCCAGTTTATTTTACGAATATCATCTCCGATATGATATTCACGAAGTTCCGAAAAATCATAGCCTTCTCCATGTAAACGAGAAAAATTTTGACCACTTAAGAGGGTGTAAACCTGTTGTCTTGCTTTGAGCTGAAGTGCTTTGAGTAAGGGGTTCATTATGGTATAGGCAATGTTTCAATAATCTTGGTAATGATTTCGTCACTCTGTATGCCTTTTGCTCTTGCTTCATAAGAGAGGACAATACGATGACGTAGCACTTTATGTATAACTGAAGCAATATCAGAGGGGCTTACAAATGTTTTTCCTTTTAAAAAAGCATGGGCTTTACTTGCTTTATAGAGGTCAATAGATGCTCTAGGGCTTACTCCAAACATAATAAGAGGTTCAAGTGCCTCTAGTCCAAAACGTACAGGTTCTCTTGTTGCAGCAATAAGTTGTATCATATAGCGTTCCAATGCTTCATCAATATGGATATCTTTCAGTGCTTCTTGTAACTCTTGTAAGGCTTCTAAACTGAGTACAGTTTGTATCTCCTCAAAACTTTGGTTTGCAACCTTTCGCATAATTGTTAACTCTTCATCTTCAGCGTTATGCTTTACAACAATTTTCATCATAAATCTGTCAAGTTGTGCTTCAGGTAATGCATAAACACCCTCTTGTTCTATGGGATTTTGTGTTGCCATCACTAAAAAAGGTTTGTCAAGTTTAAAGGTTTCATCTGCGATGGTGATTTGTCTCTCTTGCATTGCTTCAAGAAGAGCAGACTGCACTTTTGCAGGGGCTCGGTTAATTTCATCTGCTAAAAGTAAATGGGTGAAAAGTGGTCCTTTTTTAATGCTAAAACTATGGTCTTGTGGGTTGTAAATTTGTGCACCAATAATATCAGAAGGTAAAAGATCAGGTGTAAATTGTATACGTTTTGCATCTAATCCTATAGCTTTACTTAATGCATCGATGGTCGTCGTTTTGGCTAGTCCAGGAACGCCTTCAACTAAGATATGTCCGTCGCAAAGCAGTCCAATAAGTAAGCCATCTATCATATTTTCTTGACCAATGACTGCTTTACTTAGTTCTTTTTTAAGAGCAAGTATTTTATGGTTCATCTAATTTCTCCATTGCTTCTTTTTTTACTTTATTTAAATTGATTTTAGCATCTGTATACAAAGAGTCTTCTAAGTAAGAGATATTTGTACTAAAGAGAGGATTATTTTGAGCCATAAGAAGTTGAAGTAATCTCTTTGCATCAGGCGATTTTTGTATTTTTTCTTTTAAGGGATGGGGTATAGTTTTTTTAGTGCTAAAAACCTTTTTTTGCTGTATTGCTATGGCTGTAAAGTATCCTGAAATAAATACAATCAAATAAATAAAAAATGTTTTTATCCAAGAAAAGTCATACGACAAGGGTTTTGGCATATCAACAGTGTCAACCAGTTGGGTGTTTGGTGGAGATTTAACAGTAAAGTGATTGGAGGGGATATGTAATACATAAGGTTTGTGCATAGATGGACTAAATGCTTGTAAATTTATAGCAGGCAATGTAAAGCTTTTAGCAGAAGAGAAAGCCATAGTATAGATAGCTGTATATTGTATGCCATCAGGATGAATGGTTTTTTTAATTTCAGGCGGGTGCGTAAAATAGGTAATATTTTCTTCTTTAGGAAGAATATGTTCAATCATTGGCACGTATCCCATTCCTTTTATAATTATTTGCATAGGAATAGGTTCATATGCTGCAGCTTCTATTTTTTTGAGATGATAAGTGAGATTAAAGTCTCCTATGAGTTGTGTATGCTTAGCCAGAGGTTTTACCTGTAAAATAAGGGGAGAAATAAAAATAGGTGTGTCAATAGTCTCTAGCTTTTTAAAATCATCTCTATCCCCAGAAAAAGAGTAGGCAACACTGGCATCATTGGTTTCTCTTTTAATAAGGCTAAAAGAGACATGAACTTCACCTGTTTTAAGAGGATAAATAAGATAACGGTAATGTATTTTTGTTTGATGCAGAGTGTGATCTTGTTTTGAACTTAGTTGTTCAATACTATAGGCATCACTCTTTAGAATATGAAATTGAAAAAAAAGTACCACATTAGGATTGGTTTGATTGATGTCTATATCAAGGAGTACAGATTCTTTTAGATAAGGTGTTTTTGTATTGGTATGCATCGTATAGGTAAAATCTTCTGCTTGAAGCACAATACACAACATAAAAATGCTTAATACTATTTTACCAAGGCTGTATTTCATGGATATATCCTTTATTGATAAGATCATAAACTTTAGAACTTAGAGGATGAGATTGTTTTTTTTTGCTTTGTAAATTTTTTTGCATCTTTTTTGTCTTTTTAGCTTTTTTGGTATATGTATTTCCTGAGCCTGAGCC
>QNZW01000036.1 GCA_003978375.1 Sulfurovum sp. | reverse complement strand
TGTATGATAACACTTCTATGGTAGGTGGGATTAAATATTTGTAGTGTACCTTTTTTATCTAGATAGATAATACCACCTATAAAAGAGAGTATGGTTAGCACAAGCAATACAATCTTTACATACGAGTAAGGTCTGTCTCCTACTATTTTACCCGTTTGTGCATTAATGGCGTAGCTGTATGTTTTATTTTTCCATGTAAAAGATGCTGTCCATACAGGTAAAAGAACATTTTTATACGTAATATCATGATGTTGTGTTTGTACAGAAGTAATTTGTTGTTGGTCACCGCCAATATCGTAATGTATATTGTTTTCTATATGATATGCCATTTTTGCTTTAGCAAATTCAAAACCATTGTCTAGCCCTATCGTGTACTCCTCTGCTTGAAAACCAGAAAGATATTTTTCATCAAAAGGAACAAGCTTGCTTGTGTCCCACGGTTCTATAGCGTTTAAAATAACACGAGAAATAGTTTGACTTGCTCCAATTGTAATATCATCAAAACTTAAGTAAATAGTGCCACTTACAGGTGTCCATTGTATACGAGGTTCTTGAACAAGTATCTCTCTTGGTCTACCATTTTCCATGATAGTTTGTCTTACCGTTACATAATAGATGTCACCTCGTAATCCATGGTAGGATGTGACACTATTGCTGTCATAAGTCCAATGTGGTAAATAATATCCTGCAAGTTTAGTCTCACCTCTAAAATACTTTTTAAATGCATTAGGAGCAAACCAGCGTGAACCAATCCACTTTTTAAAAATAGCACTGGCTTTTTGTTGTGTAATATGAAAAGGAATGAGTGACTTAGGCGTGATTTGTTGAATAAAATCTATAATAGCAGGAGTATTACAATAGGGACAATTAGATGAAAAAGAGTAGGGCGTTAAGTTAAAATGTGCCCCACATTTTTTACAGGCCACTTTTTTGACAATGGTGCGTGTTTGTTCTGCTTCAAGCGTACTTACTGCCTCATTAAAATTATATTCATGGATAGATTTTTCAGAAAGAGGTATAAACTCTTCTTTTCTGCAAAATTCACAAGTAAGTTTTCCTGTAGCAGGTGAAAACTTTTGAGGTGCCCCACAAGAGGGACAGGTAAAATTGATAGCAGAAAATTTCATGAATGTTTAGAGTGCTGGGGGTAACTGCTTAAAATGTGTAGGTAAAACATCTCGTGCTTCATTCCAATCTTTCATTCCTTCTGCCCACATTAGTGTATCTTTTGTAATAATGGCATCTTGAATATATTTTTCAATCGTACTCAAATCATAAGGACCTTCAGGTTTCTCTTCAACGGCAATAAAATATTTTTGTGAACTTGGAAGTGGTGGAGGAGTAGATGCATTAGAGGTATTCATACTGTTAGCCATCTGTTGTCCCATAGCCATACCAGCACCCATTCCAACCATATCTGATGCTGATCCATTGCTGTTGCCAAGGGCTTGACCACTTTGGTATTGTATATGCTTATTTAAATCACCAGTGATTTCACGGCTTGTACGTGTATCTAAGGCTTTTTCTACCTCTTCTGGAAGAGAGATATTTTCTACAGTCACTTTGGCAAGTTCAATGCCATATTCCCTAAAAGAAGGTGAAATATGTTCAGTAATATATTTGCCAAAATCATCATAATTTTTTGCTAAATCAAGTACGGGTGTAGTATCATTTCCCACAAGTGTAGAAAATTTAGAAACGATGAGATTACTCAATTGCTCTTCTATTTCATCAAGAGTAAAATGATCATCTGTACCAACAATCTCTTTTAAAAAAAGTTCAGGGTCTGTGATGCGTATCTCATAGGTACCAAAAGCACGTAATCTCACCATAGAAAATTCAGAATCACGTACCATTATTGGGTTTTTTGTTCCCCATTTTAAGTTAATAAAACGTTTGGTATTTAAAAAGTACACCTCCGCCTTAAAAGGTGAATTAAATCCATGGTCCCAATGCTGTAAATTGGTTAAAATAGGTATATTATTTGTCTCAAGTTCATAAATACCAGGTGCTAAAATATCTGCTATTTTCCCTTCATTTACAAAAACAGCCATTTGTGATTCTCGTACAATAAGTTTTGCACCGTATTTGATTTCATTGCCTTGTCTATTGAAACGATAGACCATTGTATCTTGAGAATTGTCTACCCATTCAATGACATCAATAAATTGTCCAAATAACCAATCGAATAAAGCCATGTTAATTCTCCTTTGTGTTTACTGTTTTTTCTGGTATTTCTTCTGCTTTTGCTTTGACTGCAAGTAAGGCATCTTTGAGCTCTTTTTCTGTTTTTTTCAGTTCAATAAGTGCCTGATTTCTTGCTGTTTTTCCCTCTTGTGCAATTTGCAATGAATCATTAAGTGTAGCAATAAATGTTTCATTTGCTTTTTTGATACTTGCAAGATCAAAGATACCACGCTCCATCTGTGTTCGAATTTGACTATTTGCATCTCTTAACCCTTCAGCATTTTTCTCTAAAAGCTCATTGGTAAGATCCGCCGCATCTTTCACAGCATTTGCCGTATCATGGCTTCTAAAAATAGCCACTGTTTGTGCCAGTTGATTTCTCCATAAGGGCACCGTGTTGACCAAAGTAGAGGTGATTTTAGAGATGAGTGATTTATCATTTTCTTGTATGAGTCTAATACTTGGAAGCGATTGCATCGTCACTTGGCGAGAAAGTCTTAAGTCATGTACACGACGTTCTAATTCATCTCTAAATCCACGAATTTCTTTGAGATCTTGAATGGCTAACATATCTTCATTGGAATCTTTTACTTTTGTTTCATATTCGGGAATAATTTTGTCATTTAACTCTTCGAGTTTTGTCTCACCTGCTTTGATATAAAGCTCTAATTTTCTAAAATAATTAAGATTGGCATCATAGAGTTTGTCTAAAGAAATCACATCAGTCATAAGGTGTGTTTTATGTTTTTCAAGATCATTTGAAATCATGTCTATTTGATCTCTGATTCCCTCATATTCTTGTATAAATTTTACCAATGGTTTACTTGCACCAAAAAGTTTTTGCCACCATGCAAGTTGCGCATTGGGATTAAATTTATCCATATCAAATCCACGAATAGAGGCAACCATTTCATTGAGTGCTGCACCCGCTGCACCTACATCTTTATTTTGTACACCATCTATCATACGATTGGAGATATCATCAAGTTGCTCTTGTGCAGATGATCCAAAATAGATAATGGATTTTCTATCTTTAATATCAAGTTCATTAAGGGCATCTTGCAGTGCAGTGACCTCTTCAGCCATCACCTCTAAGACTTTATCTTCTTGTTTGTCTATATGTTGTTCTATCAGTTCTTTTGTTTTTATTTCCATATGGGGGTACATCTCCTTAGTTGTTTATCTGCTCTTTAAGCACGTCAATATGTACATCAAGTTCAAATTCATTGTTCTTTTTTAATCTCTTTAATTCTTTATCAAATCTTTTTTCTACATCATCCATGAGTAAATGAAGTTTTGTTTTGGTTTGTGGACTGATTTTGCTCTCTTCTAGGGCAGTATAAGAGTCTGTTACATTGGCAATACCATCAATATACACAATAAGAAATTTTCTAGCCACACGAATATCTTTGGGGTCTTCTTGAAGGGTGCGTAAAATATTTTCGGCTTTTATCACAGCAGTATCTAGTTTGTCATATAATGTAGGATCTTTTATAGATGACATATTCATTTTAATATGATTTAATTTAATTTTGGCTTCTTGGATTGTCTTTAGTACAAAGTCTGAAGAGATATTTCCAAGATTGTTAAATTTATCTATTTTTGGGTCAAAACCATAAAAAAGATAGTAGCCTATGGTAGCAATAATGGCTAAAAAAATGGATTTTGTAAGTGCTTGTTCTCCTGGAATGAAAGCAGTAAAAAACGTGGCTCCACCTAAAAGATAAGCGGCTATCATTTTGTAAGGTACTTTAGGAGCATTCGTAAAAATTTCTTGGGTATATTTCCCTTCTTGAACAAAGCCCTTTTTAGAGAGTGTTGCTACGCCAAAAAAGAGTAAAAAACTTATACCATTTAGCATAAAAGCTTTAATATTTGTTTGAAATAATGCCAAAACAAGACTAAAAAATAATGGGATTAAAAAAAGGTAAAGCAAGGTACCTTTGGTGTAATAAAAGGTTGGCTTCTCTTTAGGAATATAACGTTTGGCTTTACTCAATAGACTCTCCTAAAATAGATTTGCAAGAGGGTACCATATGGCAAACCCTGCAGAAAAGAGTAAAAAAATAAATCCTAAAGATTTTTTATAGGTACTAGGTAACATTTAAACTCCTATAATATTTGTACGAATTGTACCACAAGGTGCTTTAACACAAACTATTTTATTTACTTATGAGCCTCCATCACCAGAAGGATCATATTCTGTATCATAGCGATTGGTATCAATTTTTGTTTTTAATGTGGAAAGATATTTTGACATCTGAATAGTTTGGTTGGCATCTAATGCTTTGGCAAAAGAGATCATAATCTCTCCTGAGCGAAAACGTGTTTTGCCTTGCTGTAAATTTTTGAGTCTTTGTAGAAGCACTTTTTCATTCACTCCCTGTAATTTAGGTGCATTACCCATCCCCTCGCCATAAACCCCATGGCAAGAGTGACAAGCATTTTTTAGATACAACACTTCCATAGAAGTATTGGCATCACCTAATAGAGACAATAATATGATAAGAAGACTTTTTTTCATGGTTTTATTCCTAAAGCTAAAGTACTACTATTTTAACTAAAAATTGTGAAATAAATAAAGAAAATTCTAAAAATTTTGTGTTATAATCACGTCATCAGTCCATAAAGTAGATATCTTTTTCCCTTAAAAGTGATATAGCTATTTCCCTTATAGTCTATCTATAAAACTTTTTGTATCTACATTTTTATGGCTGATACTTAATAAAAAACTTTAGCAAGATAAAGTCCTTCCTCAGATGCGAGATGTGTTGTATATTTTTCTCTACAGGCTAGTTGTTCTTTAATCTCTTGAATCTCCAGTTTATTGTTTGCATGAAGCATTGCAGCATAGGTCATCATGCGTACTTGTGCACGTAAAAATCCATTGGCCAAGAAATAGATATAATGATAATTGTAACGCTGTATATATTTTGCTTGATAGATGGTTCTTACGCTAGTATGGGTCTGTGTGCCTGTTTTTCTAAAAAAATCAAAATCATGTTCTCCTTCAAAACAGTGCAAGGCATTATGCAATGCTTGTGTATTGAATGTATTGGGGTAGTATGAGATATAATTTTGTTCAAATATGGAAGGTTTACGTGTTTTAAATACATAACGATACAAACGTTTTTTTGCCCAAAATCGTGCATGAAAATCATCATCAACAAAAACAATATGTTTAAACCGTATATGGGTCAATTTTCTATTGAGATTGAGTGTTAATTTTTGTAAATCATCCCAATAGTAAGGCAAATCAAAATGTATGACTTGTCCTGAAGCATGTACTCCTGCATCTGTACGTCCAGAACCTACAATAGATGTATGTATTTGCAGTGTGTGTAATGCTTTTTCGATATCAGAGCTAATAGTCTTAGAAGTGCTACTTTGTTTTTGGAAGCCAAAGTATTGTGTCCCGTCATACGCAATGACTGCTTTGACACGTTTGTGATTCTTTTGCACTTAAAAGTACCTAATAACCCGTTTTTTAAATACCCAAATACCTAACAGAAAAACCATTAAAATGGCAACAAATAAAAGAGGAAAGGTACCCCATTTTTCTAAAGAAGAAGCAACAATATACAAACCCAGTGTGGTGAGTGACATGACAAGAAAAGAGTATCCTGTTTGATAGCGTGGATTAATCATCGTAAATGCTGCAACAAAATAAACAGAGAGTAGGGGTATGAGACTTACAAAAATAAAGAAAAGTACTCTATGAAGCATCTTTAGATTTGTACTTGCTTTACTCCAATGTGAGACAATATCTTCAAAATGAAATGCTTTATTTTTAGGGGTGTCATAAACTTCAAGACTTTTGTATTTGGCCTGTTGTAGTTTATCTTTGTTATAGGTATATCCATATCCATCACGAAGTTGTAAAGAAGTAATATTGTTGACTTTGTTGACTTTGCCTTCTTGTGAAGAGAAGAATTGTTCTTCATCTTTTTTGGTACGGTTGTAGATGACAACATCTTTAAAAGTATCTTTTTTATTCTCTTTGACATAGATATAATAATTGCCAAATTTTTGACCAAGTTTTCCTGCGACGATATTTAGTTTGGCTTCAGCTTTTTTAGAAGATTTAAACTCTTTTAAAAGTTGTTTACTAAGAGGCATTCCTAAAAATGAGATGGTAGCAAGTAAAAGTGAAAAAAGTATGCCAAGAAGTAGAAAAGATCTTAAAATTTTATGAGAATTCATACCTAAAGCATACAGAGCAATAAGCTCATTACTTTGAGAAAGCTTTAAAAGTACATTGGCTAAAGCTATAATAAATGATACAGGAAGGGTATAGAAAATAATGTCGGGTATAGAGTAACTGTAAAGTTGAAAAATTTCTCCAAAAGAGAGCTGTATCTTAGAGGTAAGTGATGATATTTTCACCAAATAGATTAAAGAAATAATGAGAAAAATAGGTAAAAATATTGTTAAAAAAGTTTTTGTAAAATTAGATGAGATAAATTTTTTGACACTAACCATAAATAAGTTCCTCTAAAAGTTGGGTTGCTTGTGTATCATATAGATAGACTATAAAGGTAGACAAAGCTAAAAAGGGAATAAAAGGCACACCTCTTTCTCTCCAAATAAGTGCAGGTATCATGGCAAGTATGGCTGCAAAAAAGATGGCAACAAAAAAGTTAGGAAAGCCAAGTAGGGCTCCCATCGTTCCAGCCACCATTACATCAGCACCTCCCATAGCTTTTCTTCTGGCAAGAAAAGAAGACAATAATCCAATAAGATAAAGTCCACCTGCTGCGAATGTAGCAAAGAGTAAAGCGGATAAAAAATCAGGTTGGATAAGAGCGAAGAGTAGTGCTGCAAGGTTGATTGAATCTGGTACAGCCATATATTTGAAATCTATCATCACCAGTGCAAAAAGAGAAGCAAAAGAGGCACATACAAAGGGAAGATACCACACAAGCCCAAGTTTCAAATATAGTACGACAAAAAGAACCCCTGTAATAGATTCTACGATAAAGTATTGTTTTGCAATGGGTGCTTTGCAAAATGCACACTTTCCTCTTAGGATAAACCAAGAAAATAGAGGAATATTATGATACCAACGAAGAGGTGTCTGACAGCTTTGACAATGTGACGCAGGTAAGACAATACTCTCTTGTTTGGGTACACGGTAGATAACTACATTTAAAAACGAACCTATCATTGCACCTAAAACAAAGCATATAAGAGCAATTTCAAAAGAGATATTTTGCATTTATAGCCCTCCAAAGCGTCGATGTCTTTGGCTAAAATTTTCTATGATAGTTGCCAATTCTTTCGTTGTAAAATCAGGCCAAAGTGTTGGGGTAAATGCAAGTTCACTATAGCTTAGTTGCCAAAGCAAAAAATTCGAAATACGTTCTTCTCCAGAGGTACGTATAAGCAAATCGATATCGCTATAAGGTGTTTGTAGATGTGTAGAAATATCTTCTTGGGTGATAGCCATTTTACCCTTGGCAATAAGATGGTTCACCGCAGAGACTATTTCTGCTCTAGCTCCATAATTTAATGCAAGTATTTGGGTTAAATTTTGATTGTGTTGTGTGCGTTCTTGGGTTTTTTGGATACGTGCTTGTAAAGGTTTTGAAAATGCTTCAATATCACCAATAGCTTGAAAACGTACACCATTTTTTTGATAAGTAGGAAGTTCTTTTTGAAGATACTTATCTAGTAATTTCATAAGAAACTCTACTTCTAGTTTGGGGCGTTTCCAATTTTCTGTACTAAAAGCATAAAATGTGACTGTTTCTATGGAACTGTGTTCTGCACAATAAGTTGTAATGGTGCGTATAGTCTCTGCACCTGCATCATGCCCTTTTGTGCGGTTTAGACCACGTTTTTTTGCCCATCTACCATTGCCATCCATAATGATAGCAAGATGTTTTAAAGGAGTATCTAGCATTGTTTAGTGCCCATTACTTAGTTTTTGTGCTTCGTCTAAAATTTTGTTTGAGAGTGTTAGCTTATTGGCACGTCCTAAGGCAACTTGTGATGTTTTGGTAATAAAAGTAATTTCATTTTCATTGCCTCCAAAGCTTGTAGCATCTTTTAAAAGATTGTAACACACAGCATCTACACTTTTTTGGGTGAGCAAAGAGGTGGCATTGTGCAGTCCTTCTTTGCTATCCATCTCTGCTTTAAAAGCAACTGTTTTGATATCTGTTTTATCTACACTAGAGAGAATATCAGGAGTCTGCTCAAG
>QNZW01000047.1 GCA_003978375.1 Sulfurovum sp. | reverse complement strand
ATGGCGATTGCGAGGATAAATATGTTACTTTTTACACCAGGGCCTACGCCAGTACCCGAGTCTGTACGTTTGGCGATGGCAACACCTACTTTGCATCATAGAACACCTGAGTTTGAAGCTATTTTTAAAGAGACAAGAGAACTACTTTTCAAACTTTTTCATACTGATGAAGTGATTATGTTGGCTTCGTCTGGGACAGGAGCGATGGAAGCAGCAGTAACAAATCTTTGTCAGAACACATTACTTTCAATAAACTCTGGAAAGTTTGGAGAGCGTTTTGGAAAGATAGCTTTAGCACACGGGCTTAAAAATGTGGAGATTACACATGCGTGGGATACCCCTGCAACTGTAGAAGAGGTAGTAGAAGCGCTTAAAGCAAATCCTTCTGTGGATGCACTTGCCATTCAGATTTCAGAGTCTGCAGGAGGGTTACGTCATCCAGTTGAGGAGATAGCAGCAGCAGTAAAGGCTATCAACCCCAAGATTATGGTGATTGCTGATGGAATTACGGCTGTGGGTGTAGAGCCTATTGATGTGACGCATATTGATTGTCTTATAGCAGGGAGTCAAAAAGCATTAATGTTGCCACCAGGATTGGCGATACTTGGGCTTAGTAATGAGGCCATTGAAAAGATTGGGGGAGGGAAAGGATATTATTTTAATCTTGCCTCTGAAATCAAAAAACAAAAACAAAATACCACAGCATACACAGCGGCAACCACTTTGATTATTGGGCTTCGTGCTATTTTAAATCAGATAGATGAAGAGGGTGGTATCGATGCACTTTATGCCAATACGGCGTTAAGAGCTGAAGCTACTGGAAAAGCATTAGAAGCTTTAGGATTGGATATTTATCCTCATCATCCTGCACTATCCATGACAACCATAGAAGATAGACATGCCAAAGAAATTCGTGATTTACTTAAAACTGAGTTTGGTGTCAATGTCGCAGGTGGACAAGACCACTTGAAGGGCAAAATATTTCGTATTAACCAAATGGGGCTTATCGCACCTTACGAGATGGTGGCTGTGGTCAATGCTGTGGAGTTAGCCCTTGCAAAGCTTGGGCGTAGAGCATTTGATGGTACTGCGTCACGTCTGTTTAATAGCACCTATTTTCAATCTATTTTAGGATGTGACTAATGGTATATGAACATGAAATTCCTTCAGGATCTAAGCTCTATTTTGCAACATCAGCAAAAATAAAAAGAGAGATAGAGTTTGTTTCGGCTGAAATGCTTGATAATCTTGGTTTTGAAGAGATAGTCACACCACTTTTTTCGTATCATCAATCTGAATATTTTGAAGATAAACAGCCACTGCTTAAACTCAATGATGAAGAGAACAATGAGGTCACTTTACGTGCAGATTCTACAGCAGATGTAGTACGTATCGTAACCAAACGATTAGGACGCTCTAGTGCATCTAAAAAATGGTTTTATATTCAACCTACTGTAAGCTTTCCGACCAAAGAGCAGTATAAAATTGGTGCAGAAATTATAGAAGGCTCTTTTGACGAAATAGCTAAAACAACGATTGCTTTACTAAAAGAGATGAAGATTGAGCCTATGATGCAAATAGCCAATATTCGCATCCCTCATCTACTCAATGAAAAGTATGGTGTTTCATTGGAAGTGTTAAAATCTATGCATATAGAAAAGATATTGCAATGTGATTTGCCTTGGATGGAACAATTGGTCAGGCTCAATAGCATTAAAGATTTAGAAGATTTGGTATTGTTTCCTGATGATATAAGAATAGAATTAGAAAAGATAAGAGATGCTGCACAAAAAGTAGCCTATGAAAATATGATTATCTCTCCACTTTTTTATGCAAAGATGCGTTATTATGATTCGCTAACATTTAGAATGTTTGCAGACAATGCACTTTTAGCCATGGGTGGTGTTTACAAAATAGATAATGTAGAAGCAGCAGGATTTGCACTCTACACAGATGAATATATAGGGTACAAGATGGATAAAGGTGAATAGATGAGTAGTAAAGCAGATTTAATTGTAGGGCTTCAATGGGGCGACGAAGGTAAAGGAAAGATTGTTGATCACATGGCTCAAACACATGACTATGTATGTCGTTTTGCAGGCGGACATAATGCAGGACATACCATCGTCATAGGTGATAAAAAATATGCCTTACATCTCATACCTTCTGGTGTATTGAACCCAAAAGCAAAAAATATTGTAGGCAATGGTGTGGTATTGTCTCCCAAAGATTTTATCAAAGAAATGGAACAGTTTGACGGATTGGAAGGTAGACTCTTTTTGTCAGATAAAGCACAGATACTTTTGCCTTACCATGCGCTTATTGATCAAGCTAGAGAGCGTATGAAAGGCGATAATGCTATTGGCACAACAGGCAAAGGTATCGGACCAGCCTATGAAGATAAAGTAGCAAGAGTAGGGCATAGGTTAGGGGAACTGCATCATCCTAAAAAATTGACTAAAAAAATAGTAGATTATTTTGCTATGAATAAACCTGTATTTGATGCCATGGGCATTGAAGCACCTGTAGAGAAAGAACTCTTAGCAGAATTAGAGAGTTACAAAGATGCATTGGGCACCTTTATAACCGATACGACACAAATGATGTGGGAGATTATGGATGCAGATAAAAAAATCTTGTTAGAAGGTGCACAAGGTACGATGCTAGATATAGACCATGGTACCTACCCTTATGTTACCTCTTCTACTACTGTAAGTGCTGGGGCATGTGCAGGACTTGGTATCAATCCTAAAGATTTAGGAAAAGTGACAGGGATTGCAAAAGCATATTGTACCAGAGTAGGCAATGGTCCTTTCCCTAGTGAAGATTTTGGAGAAGAAGGTGATAGAATTCGCAAAAATGGACATGAGTTTGGTACGACCACAGGGCGTCCTAGACGATGTGGCTGGTTTGATGCAGTAGCAATGCGTCACGCCGTGCGTGTCAATGGGGTAGATCAAGTAGCCTTGATGAAACTAGATGTGTTAGATGGTTTTAGTGAAGTGAAAGTATGTGTAGCATACGAAGTAGAGGGCAAAGAGATAGACTATGTACCATACGATTTAGAAGATGCGACACCTATATACAAATCTTTTATCGGTTGGGACAAAAGTGAAGGTGTAAGAGTATTTGATGATTTACCTGAGACAGCCAAATCATATATTTTAGCACTTGAAGAAATGATAGGGACGAAGATGGGAATTATCTCCACAAGTCCAGATAGACAAGATACAATAATACGTTAGATTAACGGTCATTTAAATGAAAAGGGGTAGAGAATGAGATTGAAACCACAACAAACAGGATATGTAGCAACTAAAATAGGTATTGATTTAGCAAATGCACCTTTTATCACCATGCCTAAAGGTAAAGATGCAGTGGTTGAGGCATGTAAAAAAATTATCGATGAGAACTTAGAAAAAGAGTATGCACTCGATGAAAAAGTAAAAAAAATCTTAGATGAAAACTATGATGAAATTGAATTTCAACATGCAGATGAAAGACAGCTCTTTTTTATGATTAAAAAGAAGATGGCAGCAGAGTATGGTGTCATTATGAATTATGATGACCGTTATAATGATTTGGCACACCTTATACTAGATGAATTGTATGAGAATTATTTGGCAGAATACGATGTCAATGAAAACCAAGTTAAAAATGTGATTTTTAAAGCCTTCAAAGCCTTTGCAGATGCCTATGATGAAATCGATGATATTGTGTATGAAAAGATTAAAGGTATGCAAAAAGAGGTGATACCAGGAAGTCAAGATTATGAGTTATTGTATGAAAGATTTTATCAAGAAGAACTTCTAAAAAGAGGAATGCTTTGATAGCTACAACAAAAATCATCATGCAGGAGTACAAATGAAAAAAGTAAGTGTATATTTTGAAAATGGATTACTCTTAGAAGCGAAAAGTTTTGGTGCTACAGGTACGGCAGTAGGGGAGGTAGTGTTTAACACTTCTTTGACAGGCTATCAAGAGATTGTCACGGATCCTTCTTATGCTGGACAGTTTGTAACCTTTACAATGCCAGAGATTGGAAATGTAGGATGTAATGCACAAGATATGGAGAGTAAGGGAGCATACTGCAAAGGCATTATTGTTCGTTCGTATCAAGATAGACCATCTAACTTTAGATGTGAAGAACCACTCTCTAAGGTTTTAGAACGATATGGTGTACTTGGTATTACAGATATTGATACGCGCTTTATCACAAAAATGTTACGCGAAGAGGGTGCCATGATGATGGTCGCATCTACACAGATACATGAAAAAGAAGCACTGAAAGAAATCTTAGATACTTCACCACGTATAGAAAAGATAAATTATATTGAGCAGGTCAGTATAAAAGAGCCTTATATTCACAATGAAGCTCGATATAATATAAAAACATTTACCTATGAAACACCACAAACTAATAAAAGAATTATTGCACTTGATTTTGGTATCAAAAGAAATATTTTAAATGAGCTTACCCATGCAGGTATGGAAGTGACCGTTGTGCCTAACACCTTATCTGCTGAAGAGATTATTGCGAAAATTGACAACAAAGAGATTGATGGTGTTTTTTTATCCAATGGTCCTGGTGATCCGCTTATCTTAAAAGAAGAACAAGAAAAAATCAAAAAATTACTTGCACATAAAGTACCACTTTTTGGTATTTGCCTTGGGCATCAGTTGCTCTCTATTGCACATGGGTATGATACATATAAATTACAGTTTGGACATCATGGTGGTAATCATCCAGTCATGCATACAAGTACAAAAAAAGTAGAAATTACAGCACAAAATCATAACTATAATGTACCCAATAACATTACAGAAGTTGCCGAAGTCACACATATTAACTTATTTGACAATACTATCGAAGGAGTAAGATATAAAGATGCTCCTGCTATGTCAGTACAGCATCATCCAGAAGCAAGTCCAGGTCCACATGAATCATCATATATTTTTGATGCATTTGCAAAAACACTTTAGGAGTTAGCATGAATATCGCTATATTATTTGGAGGTTCTAGTTATGAGCATGAGATTAGTATTGTCTCTGCTATTACTATGAAAAAAGTATTAAAAAAATCAACACTTACGTATATTTTTGTAAGTCCCAATAGAGAATTTTATCTTGTAGATACAGACAAGATCAATGCCAAACTTTTTTCTTCGGGTGCTTATAAAAAAGGAAAGCAACTTACGTTAAAGCAGGGAGGATTTTTTACAGAAAGCATGTTTGGGTCTAAACCTGTAGATTTTGATGGTGTGCTCAATCTCATACATGGTCGTGATGGAGAAGATGGAAAGATAGCGGCATTAATGGAATTTTTTAATATACCTTTTATCTCTCCACGTATGGAAGCATCAGCACTTTCTTACAATAAACTTTATACCAAATTTTTAGCCCAAAGCCTTGGCGTAAAAACCGTACCTTATGAACATCTTTCAAAAACAGATGAACGAAAAGTAAGCATGGAGTATCCTGTAATCATTAAACCTGTGCGTTTAGGTTCAAGCATTGGTGTGAGTATTGTCAAAGAAGCTTCAGAACTTGAATATGCGTTAGACGTGGCATTTGAGTTTGATACAGATGTGATTGTTGAACCATTTATAGAGGGAGTAAAAGAGTACAATCAAGCAGGATGTTATACCAATGAATGGGAACTTTCTATTGTAGAAGAGCCTCAAAAAGAAGCGTTTTTAGATTTTGAAAAAAAATATATGGATTTTTCACGAGACTCTCAGGTACTTGCTGCTGATATTGATGATGATTTAAAAATAAAAATTCAAGACAATTTCAAAAAAGTATATCATCCACTTTTTAAAGGAAGTATTATACGTTGTGATTTTTTTGTGAACAATGGAGATGTTTTGCTCAATGAGATTAACCCCATTCCAGGATCTATGGCAAATTATCTTTTTGATGATTTTGAAGGCATGGTAGAAAGACTCTTTAAAAACCTACCAAAAGAACAAAATATTACTGTAGATTATCAATATATTCACTCTATCCAAAGTGCAAAAGGAAAAGCGTAAGCTTTTTCTTTCATATTTCTTATAAAAATAATAAGCTTTTATTCATTATCCACTCTTTTAAATAAATCAATCTAATATATAAAAATAATAAAATATTATAAAGCAAATAAATTTATAATATTTTATACAAATTACATTATAAATATATAAACTCATAACATTTCATAATGATTTAAGTTTTCTTTATCTAAAATTAAAGTAGTATTTTTTAAAATATTTGAAATTAAGACAGGGAGCGTAAATGAGAAAAATTTTGATGCTTGTACTCATAACACTATCAGTACAGGCAGCTCAGATTGGTGTAAATGAAAAACTAGGGGATATGATACCTCTAGATATGACATTTATTAACGAAAAAGGTGAAAAAGTCACCTTGGAAAAAATGATGGATGGTAAACCCACCATGCTTTCTTTAAATTACTACCGTTGTTCGGGTATTTGTAATGCACAACTTGCAGATATGGCAGAAATGCTAGGAAAACTTGATTTGGCTGAAAATACAGACTACAAAGTAATTACTGTGAGTTTTGGAGAAGGTGAAACACCTGCCCTTGCTAAAGCAAAGCGTGAAACAATGCTCAAGGCAATTCCTCGTGATTTTGTACATGATGCTTGGCACTTTTATGTAAGTGATGGTAACTCTTCAGCCCAGTTGGCACAAAAAGTTGGATTTACTTACAAAAAAGAGGTTTCAAAAGCAGGTGTGGTGGATTATATTCATCCAGGAACGTTGGTTATGCTTTCACCTCAAGGAAAAATTACCCGTTATCTTAATGGTATTGCACAGCTTCCTTTTGATGTCAAAATGGCACTCATGGAAGCAGGTGAAGGTAAAGTTGGACCAACCATAGCAAAAAAGTTACTTTTTTGCTTTGCGTATGATCCTAAAGGAAAAACGTATGTCTTTAAATGGGAAAAGATTACTGGCATCGTTATGACATTGATTATGTTTGGATTCTTTTTCTATCTTGTAAAAACAACAAAAAGAGAAGACGATCAAATAAACCATCAAAATAAAGGAGATGATTAGATGAGTAAAACTTATTTCGACGAAACACATTGTGCCATAGGGCACCCTAAAAGTACATTCATGCAGTGGATGCTTACAATTGACCATAAAAGAATAGGTCTGATGTATGCTGCTGTGATGTTTGCATTCTTTTTTGTGGCAGTAGCAGTTGCATTTGTCATGCGTTTAGAGCTTTTTTCACCAGGACAACAATATGTAGACCCAGATACATATAACCAGTTATTTACACTGCATGGTGTCATTATGATTTTTCTTTTTATTATTCCAGGTATTCCTGCCATTTTTGGAAATATTGTTATGCCACTGATGATTGGGGCAAAAGATGTCTCTTTTCCTAGACTCAATTGGTTTACATTTTGGTTGTACATTTTAGGATGTGTCATTGCATTGGCTTCTTTGGTGACAGGCAATGGATTTGCAGATACAGGATGGACATTTTATGCACCCTATTCACTCAATACAGGTACGAATGTAATTATGACACTTGTAGCTGCTTTTATCTTAGGTATGGCATCTATTCTTACAGGACTTAATTTCCTCGTAACCATCCATAGACTTAGAGCACCAGGGATGACATTTTTTAAAATGCCATTGTTCGTATGGGGTATTTATGCGACAGCATGGATTCAGCTACTTGCCACACCAGTAGTGGGAATTACGTTGATTCTTGCAATTTTAGAAAAATATTTTGGTATTGGTATCTTTGACCCTGCAAAAGGAGGAGATCCTGTACTTTTTGAACATCTTTTTTGGATCTATTCACACCCTGCTGTGTATCTTATGATTCTCCCAGCTTTTGGTATTATGTCTGAGATTATTCCTACTTTTTCAAGAAAAGAGGTATTTGGATATAGAACTATTGCCCTCTCTTCAGCATCGATTGCAGGGATTGGTTATTTGGTATGGGGTCACCATCTTTATACTTCAGGTATGGCTGATATTGCTAAGACTGTATTTTCATTTTTGACCTTCTTTGTGGCTGTACCAACAGGTATTAAATTTTATGACTGGGTTGCAACAATGTATCAAGGTAAAATAGTACTTTCTGCACCTATGGTGTGGGCATTAGGAACCATGATTACCTTTGCTATTGGTGGACTCACAGGCATTACAATCACCATGATTGGTGTGGATATTCACTTGCAAGATACCTATTATTCAGTTGCACACTTCCATTATGCTATTCTTGGTGGGGTTGTTTTCTTAATGTTTGCAGCTATGCATTATTGGTTTCCACTTATTACAGGAAGAATGTATAATGAAAGACAGGCAAAACAAGCATTTTTTATGAATTTTATTGGATTTAACCTTTTATGGTTTCCTATGTTTATTGCTGGATTTTATGGTATGCCAAGACGATATTTTGATTATTTACCAGAATTTGAAATCTATCATAAAATAGCCTTTATAGGGGCAATTATCTTTATTTTGGGTCTTATATATATGTTTTATGTCTTGATTCAAGGATGGAGAAAAGGTGAAAA
>QNZW01000014.1 GCA_003978375.1 Sulfurovum sp. | reverse complement strand
CCTACATTGCATGGGGTTCTATATTTGCTATGGAAGTATTACTTGCAGACAATGGAGTCCAAGGTGCAAAAGAATGGTTTAAACAACGCTATACATTCAAAACATTTAAAATAGAATTTTATGCATTCTATCCTATGATAGGACTGATGTACCTATTTTTAGAAATACTTCCCAATCTTTTTAGCAGAAAATCAATCATACATTTCTCCCCCTCAAGAGTACTCAAAGAGATGGAAGTATTGTTAAAATAATAAGATTAGATTACGAATAAAATTTTGATTTAAAATTATTTCTAAAAAATTAAAAATTTTAACAGAATTACATTATTTAAAGAGGAAAATAATCTCTAAAGTTTCTAGATTTTTTTATAACCTATCTATAACTATTATACTATACTTTAGATATCTTTTCTACCTCTCCTTTTTTCATTAAAATGATATAATTTTTCTTATTTTAATCCTCTAAAATAGTCTAGAGTACACTATTGTTCAATCTAAATTATTCCCACTTAAGTCTCATAAACTTATAATGAATTAATATTTAATTTTAGGAGAATATAATGAAAACAAATATATCTAGTATATCTAGACGTTCTTTTATGAAACAATGTGTCGTAGGAGGAATCACTGTTTATAGTGCTCCCCTTCTTTTTGCTAAGAGCGATATGGAAACTGCTCTAGCAGATGAAACATTACAAAATAGTTGGAAAAGTTATGGTGTACCAAATTTTCGTTTTGATGCCATTGCTAAAGTGACAGGAGAGAAAATTTTTGGAAGTGATTATCGTGCCAAAGATATTCCATCTTGGCCAAATGAGCAGACATACGGATACATCGTACGTGTAGATAGAGCAGACCGTATTTACAAAGGTCTTGATCTCTCTATTTTGGATGCTACTTCTTCACCAACAAGAGTTATTACTGCAAAAGATTTAAAGAGAGATAAATTAGATATTTATCCAAGTTGGTTTTATGGCAAGGATATACTCTTAAGTGAAGGACAAACGCCACTATATTTGGGGCATGAGGTCGCTATATTGCTTTTTGATACGTTTCTTTCTTTTAAGTTGGCTAAACAAAAACTTCAATTTAACGAAAATTTCATTCAATATGGTGCAAAAGTACCCTTAGCATCCAGTACGCAAGATCCTTATGGTATTTGGCGATTCATTAGAGAAGAGGGAGAAAAAGGAAAAGAAGATAAATATAGTTTAATGAAGGATGGGTTTATTTGGGCTTCCAAAGCCAATCATAAACCTGTTTGGCCAGAATCTGATACTGACCAATATGGAAATTCAATGCAAAAAGGTATGTATTATGCTAAGAAACTAAAAGAAGACTTTGAAAAAAAAGATGATTGGTTTACGCTTGATCATACCTATAAAACTCAATCTATAGATCATGTCTCGCTTGAAACGGAGTCTTATAATGGCTGGCTAGATAGTGCCAATAAAACTCTACATATGGTCATTACTACACAATCAGGATGTTATGTTTATGAGCGGGCTGCTAAAATGATTGAAAACAGTACATTAGCAGAAAAAGTAGAAAATATTGTTGTCCACGCTTCTTATATAGGAGGTGGATTTGGAGGCAAAGACCATACAATATATCCTTACTTAGGGGTAGTTGCCAGTATGTATTCCAACAAACCTGTTAGAATGGCAAATGACCGATACGAACAATTTCAGTCAGGTTTAAAGCGTCATCCTTTTACTCTACACAATAAATTGTCTTTTGATAAAAAGACAAAAAAAATCCAAGGATTTATTTCCAATATGGATTTAGATGGTGGGGGACGTCCAAACTATAGTTCTATCGTTGCCCTAGTAGGAGCTACTGCATCTCAAGGTATTTATTATATACCTCGAAATGATATTGTTGCTACTGCCTATCCATCACACCTTCCTACTGGTGGTTCTATGCGTGGATTTGGCTGTCTGCAAACAATGTCTGCCATTGAGATGATGATGAATGAAGCCAGTGAAGCTTTAGGGGTTGACCCTATTGAGCTTCGTCGCATTAATGCTGCAAAACCTGAAGAAAAAAACTCTCAAGGAGCAATGCGAATTGGATTTGGTCGTCATCATGAAATGCTTGATATGATAGAAAATCATGAAATATGGAAAAACCGAAAAAGTAAGAAAATTGCTTTTGAAAAAGAGCATCCAGGAAAACGTTATGGTGTTGGTTTAGGATTTATAACTACCAATTACGGAGTAGGAGGAAATTGTCCCTCTACGCGTATTGAAATTGATTCAGAAGGTAAAATTTCCATGCATATTATCTCTATGGAGATGGGTACAGGTACAGATACTTCACAAGCAGCACTTATTTCTGAGTATTTGGGTTCCATGGCAGATGACATTAAATTAGCTGGTACAGAATATTTAGATATGATGAAGCTTGAAGTTACACAAAGTCCTTATTTGATGTCACAAGAACATCAAGATGAGATGTCTCTAAACCCTCGTTGGACACCTGATATATATATGTCATCTTCTGCTTCATCATCATCATATTATCAAACACACACTACAAGAATAGCTGCAAAACTTTTACTAGAGCATGGTCTTTACCCTGCTGCAATAGCCATTTGGAAAAGACTTTACACTAATGAAGCATTTGGTGGTGAAAGTGAATTTCCAAGTTTTGAAAAAGCCAGTTGGAGAGATGGAAAACTATCTGTGGCTGGTTATCCTCCTTTAGCACTTTCTATGCTTGCAAAAAAAGCAGATGACATGGGACTGGTTACTGGTGTATGTGTTCATGCATTCAATCGTTGGGCATGGGCAAGTGCAGACTTCACTGTTCAGGGCAAAAAAGAAAAACTTTTTGCAGATGCTTTAGCAGTACGTTACGGAAAAGGTGCAAGTGAAGAGAAAAAAAGTCTTATTAATACACAAGAAGAGTATCATCTTTTAGACAGAGAAAATATGCTTTATCCATCAACAACAATGGGTCGTGCTGGGGCAACCTATTATACACCATGTGCAACTTTGGTTGAGTTGGCCGTGAACGAAGGAAGTGGTGAAGTTGATTTACTTCAAGCACATACTTGGTTATATGCCGGTCGTATTCTTGTAAAAGAATTGGTTGAAGGACAGATTGAAGGTGGTCTTGCTATGGGTGTAGGACATGCACTGTATGAGTATTTACCTTTAGATGAGACGGGCGCAGGTTCTGGTAATTGGAACCTAAATCGATATCATGTGCCACGGTCAAAAGAGGTAGTTCCATGGAATATGAGCCATACAATCTTGAAACCTTTATCCGATACAGATCCTGCAAAAGGGATGGGTGAAGTGGTTATGATACCTGTGGTACCTGCCATTGTTGAAGCCATTTATCAAGCAACATCAAAACGTTTTTATCATCTTCCTATTACAAGAGAAGATATTGCAAAGGAGGTATAAGATGCCAAAATTAACTATGACAATCAATAATAAACAAATAGAACCTATGGAAATCTCCGAAGAGATTATGATGATTGAATACCTACATGAATACTTAAATTTAACCGGTACAAAATTTGGTTGTGGTCAAGGAGAATGTAGTGCCTGTGAAATCATTGTTGACCATAAAGATGGTACATCAGAAAGTGTAAAAACGTGCATTAACTCTGCACTTACTTTTCAAGGGAAAAAAATACGCACCATAGAAGGTCATGCAAAGAAAAATGCAAAAGGCTACGCAGTAAAACTGAATCCTGTTCAAGAAGCTTTTGCAAAACAATTTTCATTTCAATGTGGATGGTGTACTCCAGGATTTACCAACAGGGCAACACTCTTGCTTGAAGAACTTGAAAAAAATCCTATTAAAAAAGAAGATCTTAGGACTCATATAAGTGAACATTTAAACTCACATCTTTGTCGTTGTACAGGCTATGTCAAGTACTTTAAAGCGTTAGAAGATCTTATCTTATCAAAAAAAGGTTTAACGTTATGAAAAAATTAACTATTTTATGGACTATATTTTTATTTCCTCTTGTGGTATGTGCTTCAAAAGATACAACGCTTATTAAAAAAGGTGAATATCTTTCAAAAATAGCAGACTGTTTTGCTTGTCATACAGCAGATAAAGGAGAACCTTATGGTGGAGGTGTACCTTTCATAACACCTTTTGGTAATGTGTATTCTACGAATATCTCTTCAGATAAAAAGGCAGGTATAGGATCATATACTTATGAGGAGTTCTATGATGCTCTGCATAAAGGGATTGGCAAACATGGCAACCTTTATCCTGCTATGCCTTTTACTTCTTTTTATCTTATTACAGACGAAGATACTAAGGCTCTTTATGCTTACATGATGAGTATCAAACCTGTTAGTCAAAAAAATAGGGACAATGAAATTTCTTTTCCTTTTAATATTAGAGCTGGACTCAAAACATGGAATTTGGTTAATCTTTCAAATGAAAAATTTGTACCAGAGGAAGATAAAAGTGAAAAATATAACCGTGGGAATTATTTGATTAATTCTTTAGGACATTGTGGAGAATGTCACACACCTCGTAATTCTATGATGGCCATGGATAAAAAAAGAAAATTGGAAGGAAATCTTATCGTTGGCTATGTAGCACCTTCTTTACAAAGTGTAGAGTTGCGACGCCAAGAATGGACACTTAAAGATCTTGTTTCTGTAATGAAAAATGGATACTCAAGAAGAGGTACTGTATTGGGGCATATGACACCTATTATTTATCATAGTCTTTCCAATGTAAGCCATGAAGACCTTGAGGCGATGGCTTCATATTTGCTCGATAGTGATGAAGAAGTTGAAACAAAAGCACTAACCTTTAATGGGCATGATAAAAAAGATCCTGGCTACTTGCTTTACACAGGTTATTGTACTTCTTGTCATGGTATCAATGGAGAAGGTATCCCAAACACAACACCTGCTTTAGCAGGAAATGCAACACTTAACACCAAAAAACCACTCAATACAATGTTGACAATTATCTATGGTATTAAAAATGAAAGATATTCCCAAACCAATGCTTTTGGACATATGCCTTCTTATAATTTTACCGATGAAGAGATGACAAATCTTATCAATTATCTACAAAAGACATTTACAAATATTGGTATAAAACATTCACTTGAAGAGATACAAGCATTTAAAGAAGAGGTTATCAAAGGAATGGAAAATGCAGAACATTGATACGAAAGTCATTCTTAAAGTATCTACTTGGTTAGAAGAAGGAAAAAGCGTATGGTTTTGTACTGTCATGGAAACTTATGGTGCTGCATCACGTCCTCCTAGCTCTCTTTTTGCTTGCATAAAAAATGAAAAAATTGGCTATCTCTCTAGAGATGCGTCTGAGGATAATTTACAAAAAAAATTACAAGAAGGTACGATTGAAGGTTTTCCATTGTTCTATACCTATAAAAAGCATATACCTAAAGGACTTACTCTTGAAGAAGTTGGTCGTTGTGGTACTTTAAAATTGTTGATTGAAATTTTATATCCAAAAGACGAAACTATAGCGCACTTTAAACAGTGGTTAAAGTTGTTATCTGAAAAAAAAGTATATGAGAGAAAAGTACATATGCTTACAGGAAAAGCAATATTTCAAAATAGAGAAAAACAAGAAAATAAAATTGTTATCTATGACAATGACGAAGTACGATTTTTGTATACCCAAGTATATAAACTGCTCATTATAGGTATTTCACAATTAAGTATGTACCTTACGAAACTAGCAATACTCGCAGAGTATCAAGTCTATATTTGTGAGACTAGAAAAGAGCTATCATCTAGCTGGACCTTTCATAAAAATAAAGGGGGTGTAGATATTTGTTGGGAAGAACCAAAATCTTTTATACAAAGACTTTCAGATGCACACTCAGCTGTATTAGCTTTGGCTCATTTTCCACGTATAGATGATCCTGCTTTGCTTTCTGCTCTTTGTAGTGACTCTTTTTATATTGGCGCAATTGGTTCAAACAAAAATGCGATTAAAAGAAAAGAACGATTAAAAGAAAAATGTTCAGAAGAAAACTTAAACCGCATTCATGGACCCGTAGGTTTAAATATACGAAGTAAGACGCCTATGGAAATAGCTGTGTCTATCATGGCAGAAATTATTTTAGAACAAGATAAACAGAGGTTAGTGTCATGAAAAAAAAATGTGCATTAATACTTGCTGCAGGTTTTTCTACACGTTATGGTGAAGATAAAAGACTTTCAGGATCTAAGCCTTTGCTAGATCAAATATTACAAAAAGTCTGTGCTTGTTTTGAAACAGTGTATGTGGTACATCGTGCCTATGATCCAGATTTACTCACATATATTAAAGCCTATGATGTCATAGGTATAGCGGCACCCATAGCAGATATTTCTTTAGGTACAAGTATCTCTGTGGGTATAGAATATATTCAAAAAAAGAATAATATTTCTGTTTGTGCTATTTTTCTTGCTGATATGCCTTATATCTCAATGCAAAGTATAATTAAGCTAAATATAGCTTCTCATGAAAAAGCCATTGTAAGGCCAATTTATCAAGATATTTCTGGGCATCCTGTTCTTTTTGGTAAAGCATTTTTTCCTGAACTTTTGGATCTAAAAGGAAAAAATGGAGCTTACCCCGTCATAAAAAACAATCTACATCATTTAATCTTATTGGATTTAGATGATGCAGGATGCATATGTGACGTTGATCAACCCGAAGACAAAGAGAAATACGAAAAACAATTTTTGAATTGTTAAAAAAAAATTATAAATCTCAAGGAGAAATGATGAAAAAAATATATATATTAACACTGGCTTTTACTAGTCTCATATCTGCAGGTTCATTTTCAAACCTACAACTTTTGTATGGTAATTTTAATGGAGACAGTGCGGTATACGATGTAGAAGAAGGAAAAGGCAAAACAACATTAACTTATGAATACATTGCATTCTCAAATATAGGAGATATATTTTCTTTTGTAGATTACAATGTAGCTGATGGTAGATTATTTGTTCCTGGTGAGGCAGAAGGTGCAAAAACATCCTTTTATTCAGAGATACATCCAAGACTAAGCCTCTCGTATTTAAGTGGAAAAACACTCTCTGTGGGACCTATAAAAGATTTTTTCATAGCCACAGAACTGAATATTGGTTCGGATGCAGATTACCGTGCTGGACTCATCGGTCTTGGTGTAAATATTGATATACCCTATTTCGATTATGCTTCAGCCAATGTTTATTATAAATATGAAAAATTTGATCCTTATATACCTTTTACTCGTGATACTGCACAACTTTCTTTTGCATATGGTGTACATTTTGGAGATACAAACTTTTCAATAAATGGTTGGTTTGACTGGACAAAATATAGTTTTCAATCACAAGATCAACTCTTATATAAACTAGCTGACATTGGAAAGGGAAAAAAAGTTGAAATTGGAGTAGAGTATTTGTATTATCAAGAAAATAAAGATGTTGTTAATGCTTACACGAAACCAAAAACGAGTGTACTTCAAGCGATGATAAAATACAGTTGGTAATATAAAAATTTTGCAATATTTCTGCAAATAGTGTTATTATAATAGCACATTCAACAACATAGATTATTTTTCTTTTCCCTTTTTAGCTATGTTGTTGAAACGAATCTTCAAATAATATAAACCCACTTCTTATTTATATCATACTTAATTACAAATGCATCATTTCAAAAAATTATTTCTTCTTTTTAATATACTCTTTACCTTTTTTTGCAGGTTTTTCGTTTTTTCCAAATCCAAAGAAACGTTTAATACGCTGACAAATCGTAAATGAACCTGTTTCTATGCGACACACTTCTGTTTCATCACTATCACCTACTAATGAAGCAATACGTTCTGGTTGCTTTTTGCCTTCAATAATGAAACGCAGTGCATTTAAGCGTATGAAACCTTCTGCATCTTTTTGATCATATACATCATCTGCTTCGAATGTAGAGTGCTCTTCTGAGTATAACGTCTCATCTGATTTTCTACCTACGACGATAACATTGCCTTTATAAAGTTTGAGTTTTACCTCTCCATTGACATGTTCTTGTGTGGCATCTATGGCTGCTTGCATCATTTTACGCTCTGGTGACCACCATAAACCATTGTAAATAAGTTTGGCATACTTTGGCATGAGTTCATCTTTAAGGTGTGCTTCTTCACGATCAAGTGTAATAGATTCTATGGCACGATGTGCTTTGAGCATAATCGTCCCCCCTGGTGTCTCATAACATCCACGTGCTTTCATACCTACCATACGATTTTCTACAATATCTATACGCCCTATACCATGCTTATTTCCATAATCATTAAGTGTTTTAAGAATGGTTGCAGGAGTCATCTGTTCACCATTGATAGCCACAGGATCGCCATAAGCGTAAGTAATGCTAATATATTCAGCCTCATCAGGAGCATTTTGTGGACTTACTGACCAAAGCCACATATCTTCTTCTGGTTCGTTGTAAGGATTTTCCAGCCACTCACCTTCATATGAGATATGCAATAAATTTGCATCCATAGAATACGGTTTTGCTTGTCCTTTGCCATCGATGTTTATGCCATGTTTTTTGGCATACGAGAGTAATTTGCTACGTGAATTTAGATCCCATTCTCTCCAAGGAGCAATCACAGCAATATCGG